>JANYHQ010000381.1 GCA_025358985.1 Acidimicrobiales bacterium | reverse complement strand
CCGGTGGACCGGATCGCCACTCGCTTGAAGGAAGTGGGACAGCGCGTGACAGTGCTCACCGGGCCCGCCTTGGCGCTATGGCTGGGCTCGGCCAAGGTGCTTACCGACCGCTTTGCCCCGGTGGACCAACTCCTCACCCCGGGCTGAGGGCCCGGCCAAACCCGGTTCTCGTAGCAAAATTGGGTCGCCCGTGCGGAGTTTTGCTACGAGAACGGGAGCTATTGGGTCGGGGTCGGGGTCAGTCGGAGTTGCGCATGGCCTCGCTGCTCATGGCGAAATACTCGTCGAAGCGAACTCGTAGTGCGGGCTCTAGGCCCATGTCGTCGAGGGCCGCCGTCATGGCCACCATCCAATGGTCACGCTCCGTGGGACCGATGACGAACGGGTTGTGGCGCATCCGCAGCCGTGGATGACCCCGCTCCTCGGAATACGTCCCCGGCCCTCCCCAGTATTGCGCCAAGAACAAACACATCCGCCGCTCGGCTGGTCCCAAATCCTCGGGAGTGGGGTAGAGGCTCAGCAACACGGGGTCAGCAGCCACCCGCCGATAGAAGCCGGCGGTGAGCGCCGTGAAGAACGCCATACCTCCCACGGCATCGAACACCGTGAACTGCTTGCCGAACGCCACATCTTGTTCCACTGCGTCCACAGTAGGCGGGGGTGTCCCACAGGTGATCGCGAAGGTCGGGTGGGCCCGACTATCCTTGAGGCGCCATGCCAGCGGAATTCCCCGATCTCTTCGACCGCGTCGTCAACCTCTCCAAGCGGCGCGGGTTCGTGTTCCCCTCGGCGGAGATCTACGGCGGATTCCGGTCCACCTACGACTACGGCCCCTTGGGCTCGCTGTTGTTGCGCAATGTGAAGGAGCAGTGGATTCGCTCCATGGTGCAAGAGCGCGACGACGTACTACTCATCGATGTGGCCATTCTGGCCCCGCCGGCAGTGTTCGAAGCATCCGGGCATCTTGCCAACTTCACCGATCCGCTGGTTGATTGCCGTAAGTGCAACAGCCGCTGGCGCGAGGACCAGATCAACGGGGTTTGTCCCACGTGCGGCTCCACCGACTTCACCGAAGCACGGGCCTTCAACCTTATGTTCAAGACCCACGCCGGACCGGTAGAGGGTGCCGGCGCTGAGGTGTATCTGCGGCCCGAAACCGCTCAGGGCATGTTCGTCAACTTCGCCAATGTGCTCACCACCAGCCGCAAGAAACCACCGTTTGGTATCGCTCAGGTGGGCAAGAGCTTCCGCAACGAAATCACCCCCGGAAACTTCGTATTCCGGACCCGGGAGTTCGAGCAGATGGAGATGGAGTTCTTCGTTCCTCCCGCCGAGGCCACCCAGTGGTACGAGTACTGGATCGAACAGCGCTACAACTGGTACGTGAACTTAGGGATTGCGGAATCGCTACTGCGTATCCGTCCTCACGACGCCGATGAACTCAGCCATTACAGCTCGGGCACCAGCGACGTTGAGTTCAGCTTTCCTTGGGGCTGGGGCGAGTTGGAAGGCATTGCCAACCGGGGCGACTACGACCTCACTCAACACATGAAGCATTCGGGCGTGAAGCTCGACTACTTCGATCAGGTCACCAACGAGCGCTATACGCCGTACTGCATCGAACCGGCTGCTGGCGCCACCAGGGCCATGATGGCGTTTCTGCTGGCCGCCTACGACGAAGAGGATGTGAAGGGCGAAACCCGTATGGTGCTGCGTCTCCATCACCGCTTGGCTCCCTACAAGGTGGCGGTGCTGCCGTTGTCCAAGAAGGCCGAGCTCTCGGGTAAATCCCGTGAGGTACTCAAGCTGTTGCAGCCCCATTTCATGTGCGATTACGACGAGACGCAGGCCATCGGCAAGCGCTACCGCCGCCAAGACGAAATTGGCACGCCCTTTTGCATCACGGTGGATTTCGACTCACTGGAAGACAACCAGGTAACGCTGCGCGAGCGCGACTCCATGGCCCAAACCCGCCTACCCATCTCTGACCTGCTGCCCACCCTGCGAGAGCGATTGAGTTGATATGAGCCCTGCACCTGCCAAGAAAACCCCTGCCGCCAAGACATCCGTGAAGAAGGCACCTGCCACGGCGGTCGCCAAGGTAGTCACCAAGACACAGGCCAAAGTGGCCTACGCCTACGCCTTTGATCACAAGCATCCGGTGCCGCCGATGCAGCTCAAAGACCTCCTTGGGGGCAAGGGGGCCAACCTGGCCGAGATGACCAGCGTGCTGCGTCTACCCGTGCCGCCGGGCTTCACCATCTCCACCGACGCCTGCCGTCACTACATGAAGGGTGGATGGCCGAAGTCACTCGACGCCGAGATCGCCGCCCAGGTCACCAAGGTCGAAAAGCAGATGGGTCGCAAGCTGGGCGACGCCAAGAATCCGTTGCTGGTGTCGGTGCGCTCCGGGGCCAAGTTCTCTATGCCCGGCATGATGGACACAGTGCTCAACCTGGGCCTCAACGACAAGAGCGTTGAAGGTTTGGCCACCACCATGGGCGATGAACGCTTTGCCTTCGACTCCTACCGCCGATTCATTTCCATGTACGGCCGGATTGTGTTGGGGGTGGATGGTGCGCTTTTCGAACACGTTTTTGACACCATCAAGACCAAGTCGGGTGTCACCAATGACGCCGCCATTCCGGCCAAATCACTGCGGCAGATGTGCGATGACTTCAAGAAAATTGTAAAGCGCGAAA
>JANYHQ010000373.1 GCA_025358985.1 Acidimicrobiales bacterium | reverse complement strand
GGACCATCTGCGATCCCTTATCACACCCGCCACGCGGGCCATTGTCTACAACGACCTGCAGAACCCGTTGGGGTGCGAAAGCACTCCACAGGAACGCGAGGCCATTGCTCAGATCGCCATCGAGCACGATTTGTGGGTGCTCAGCGACGAGGCGTACTTCGAGACTCGCTATTCGGGCACGAGTCAATCGATTGCCTCGCTTCCGGGCATGGTGGGCCGGACGGTGATCCTCTACACATTCTCCAAGAAGTTCGCCATGACAGGTTGGCGGTTGGGCGCTGCCATTGCCCCTCGCCACATCGCCGAGTACATCGCCAAGATGAACACCAACGACGAGAGTTGCACCACTCATTTCGTGCAGGCTGCTGGCGTCGGTGCGCTGAACAGTCCCGCTTCGGAAACCACCACTCTGCTCAACGAGCTGAAGCGCCGGCGTGATGCTGCTCATACCGAATTGTCGCTGGTGCCAGGACTGGTGTGCCCTCTGCCGGAATCAACGTTTTACCTGTTCGCCAATGTCACTTCGACATTGGCCCGTATGGGGTTCAGCGATGAGGGCGAGTTTGCCGAAGCTGCGTTGCGAGCAACGGGCGTGTCATTCTGCACTCGACGTCACTTCGGCAGCGCTCAACCGGGTGAGACGCAGCAGTATGTACGCTTTGCGTATTCCGGAATTGGAGTCGATGACATCACGGCCGGCCTGGTGGGGCTACGCCAATGGGTGGAAGCCTCATGAGCCCGGTGACCACACGACCGCGGATTGCCGTTACGGGTCGCATCCCGACACCGGGTCTGGAAGAACTGCGGCTCATCGGTGACGTATGGGAGTGGGAGCACGACGCCCCTCCCGATCCACCCACGGTGTACGCCGCAGTGAACGGAGTCGATGCCGCCGTCACGTTGCTTACCACCAAGGTCGACAACACGTTCCTCGACGCCGCTGGTCCGCAACTCAAGGTGGTGGCCAACGTCGCAGTGGGCTACAACAACATCGACGTGGCGGCCTGTGCCGCTCGTAACGTCATCGTTACCAATACGCCGGGGGTACTCACCGATGCCACAGCCGATCTTGCGATGGCGCTGATACTCATGGCCACCCGACGTCTGGCTGAAGGGGAACGGGTCATACGTTCACAGACGAGTTGGCAGTGGGGAATGTTCTACCTACTCGGCACCAGCCTGCAGGGTCGCCGTTTGGGGATCATCGGGATGGGTGACATCGGCATCGCGGTGGCTCGCCGGGCCCGCGCTTTCGGGATGGAAATTGCTTACGCCAATCGCCGCCGTGTGCCTCCGGAACTCGAAGCGGAACTGGGGGCCACGTTCATGGCAACGGATGATTTGCTGGCCACTTCGGATGTGGTGACGTTGCATTGCCCCTACTCGCCCGACACCCATCACCTGATGAATTCGGCGACGCTGGCCCGTATGCGGCCCACTGCATTTCTGGTGAACACGTCCCGGGGCCCCGTGGTGGATGAGGCTGCCTTGGTGAAGGCACTGGAACACGGGGTGATCGCGGGCGCCGGCCTCGATGTATTCGAGCACGAGCCTGACGTCAATCCCGGGCTGCTGCGCTGTGAGAACGCCGTACTCGTACCCCATTTGGGATCAGCCACGGTGGAGACGCGCACGGCCATGGCCGTATTGGCTGCCCGCAATGCCGTGGCGGTGCTCAGCGGCCTCTCCCCCCTGACTCCGGTGATGCGCCCGGTGTGAATGCCGCTGTGGTCCGTTGATTTGCTAAGCGCGCAGTTGGCCGCCCGCTGTTTCTACTGCCGCAATACAACGCTGACGCACGGTGGCCAACTCTGCGTCAGTGAGCGTGTGGTCGGCGGCGGCGAAACGCAGTCGGTAAGCCAGACTGCGCGACCCGCTGGCGACGCCTGGTCCTCTATAGACATCGAACAAACCGATCGACTCAAGAAGATCGCCGGCTGCAGACCGCAACGCCTGTTCGATGTCGGCTGCGGGCGTGACGTCGGAAGCCACAACGGCCAGATCCAGATCCGATGACGGAAACGTGGAGAACGCCTGCAACTGATCGGCGCGACGAGGCAGACGACAGAGATTCTCCAAGTCCACCTGCAGCCAACCCACTCGACGCGTGACGCCCCACGCTTCGAGCACACCGGGGTCCACCTCGCCCACTGCGCCAAACGGAAAATTGGTACCCGTACCGATGATGCGGGCGCTTCGGGTGGGATGCAGTCCACCAATATCATCAGCGCGCAGACCAACTGCAGCTGTCACCACCCCGAGGGCCTCGACGAGCATATCGAGTACTCGTTTGGCCGATGCGGCGTCGTCGCCATCGCCGGCCAGGACCACCGCCAAGTGCTCTCGCTCGTAGGGGGTTTTCTGGCGCGGTCGAGGCTGATCGAACACATGCCCTGTCTCGAAGAACCGAACCGCCGGGTTTCGATGGTTGGCGTTGTGCTTGAGCGCACCGAGGATGCCCGGCAGCAGAGAGGTCCGAAGTACTGACTCTTCGGCCACCATTGGGTTGGACAGCGCCACGGCGGTGGCGGGGAGGCCACAACGTTCCAGATCGGCAGGAGAAATGAGCGTGGCGGTCCACGCCTCAGTGACTCCAATTGCTGCCAGGGTGCGACGGATGAGGCGGCGATCGCGTTGGATCTGTGTGAGCTTGCCTACTCGTGAATTGCTCGGCACCACCCGGACGATGTTGTCGAACCCAAAATGGCGGCCCACTTCCTCTACCAAATTGATCTCCAACTCACAGTCGGTACGCCAACTGGGCACGGTGACATCGTGGACGCCCGGCTCCGTAGGTATGCAGATGAATCCGATCCGATCGAGCAGACCGACCACACGAGTGTCATCAAGTTCGGTACCGAGCACGGCGTTGACGCGGGCCGTACGTAGGCGAATGGTTGTTGGTTGCGGAACACCGCCAGGGCGAATATCGGTGCTTGACACCACCCGCAAATCAGGACAGGTACGCCGAACGATTTGGACGAACCGCGCTGCGGCCGCCAGCAACTGCTCAGCATCAGAATTGCGTTCGAACCGGGCACTGGCTTCGGAGCGCAATCCCAGACGCTTGGACGAACGAGCGATGGCCATTGGACTCCAGTGGGCGATCTCCAACAGCAGCGTTGACGTGGTGTTGTCCACCTCGGCCGTTGCCCCGCCCATGATGGCGGCGATTCCCACTGCCACATCGTTGCCATCAACGATGACACCATCCACCGTGCCGTCGACGCTCAGTGTGCGGGTTACCCCATCAAGAGTGACGAGTTGCTCGCCCTCGCCCGCCCAACGCACACCGATCACCCCGCCTGCCAACTTGGCCCGGTCGAAGGCATGCGAGGGTGAACCCAACTCCAACATGACGTAGTTCGAGGCGTCCACCAGATTGTTGATAGGTCGCATGCCGGAGGCCGTGAGTCTGGCCTGGATGTCCGGCGGCGATGTGGCGACAGTTGCCCCCTCGATGACTGTGACGGTGAGTCGATCGCAGAGATCGTGAGCGGTGATGGATCCGACAGTTTCCTGAGTCACCAACGGGGATTCGACTACGGCGATGGCCGGGGGAGTGAACGCCACGCCCAACGACGCCGCTAGGTCTCGGGCCACGCCAACGATGGACATGGCATCGGGCCGGTTGGCCTCCACTGCCAAGTCGAACACGGCGTCCATGGTGATACTCATGGCCTCCGCAATAGGAACCCCCAACGGGGTGTCAGTAGGCAGGATCCAGATCCCGGCGTGATCGTCGCTGACCTTCAATTCGGCGGCCGAACACAGCATCCCGTTTGACCATTCGCCGCGCAGTTTGCGCCGTTCGATGAGTAGGCCATCCGGCATGGTTGTGCCGAGCGGAGCGAGCGGAATTCGATCACCCACGCTGAAGTTCCATGCCCCACAGGCGATTTGGGGGATGGGCGCGCCGCCTTCGGCGATACGGACATCAACGAGGCGGATCTTGTCGGCATTGGGATGGGGACGGATGGCCACCACCTCAGCGGTGATGATGGACTCGAGTCCCCCACCGGTGACCCGCACCCCCTCCGCCTCCAGGCCGAGGGAATTGAAGGCATCGCTGAGCTCGGCGACGCTGTGGGTGAGCGGCACGAAGTCGCGCAGCCATGACAATGGAACAAGCATGAGATTCGTCCTCAGAACTGGCGAAGGAGGCGGACGTCGTTGTCGAGGAGATCGCGTAGATCCTCGAGGTTGTGGCGGTTCATGGCGAGTCGGTCTATACCGAAGCCCCAGGCAAACCCGGTGTACTCCTCCGGATCAATGCCACCGTTACGCAACACCGTGGGATGGACCATGCCGCATCCGCCCAACTCGATCCATCCCGATCGTCCGCAGACCCGGCATCCGGAGCCGCCGCAGAATGGGCAGGTGATATCGAACTCGGCACTGGGTTCGGTGAACGGGAAGTAGCTGGGCCGCAGCCGAGTACGCAGATCATTTCGTCCGAAATAGGCAGCGATGAACGTATCGATGGTGCCGGCAAGGTGTCCGAGCGTGATGCCCTTGTCGATGACCAACGCCTCGATCTGGTGGAACGTGGGGAGGTGCCGAGCATCGGGAGTGTCGCGCCGATAGCAACGCCCAGGCATCACTGCGTAGATGGGGGGCTTCATCTGTTGCATGACCCTGAGCTGGGTGGGACTGGTATGCGTACGGAGTACCACGCTCCCGGGCTCCCCCAGCTCCAGCTGAAAGGTGTCGTGCATGGTGCGAGCTGGATGGCCGGGAGGAAAGTTGAGGGCCTCGAAGTTGTACCAGTCGGTTTCGGCTTCGGGACCTTCGAACACTTGGAAGCCCATTCCCACGAAGATGTCTTCCAGGTCCTGCGTGGTACGGGTGATGAGGTGCACGTGACCCTGATGAGTGGTAGCGATGACCTCGGTGAGATCCATGCGCTCCGCCTCCAGCCGGACCCGACGTTCTTGCGCAGCCAACTCGATTCGTCGGCTGGCCAGTGCGTGGGTGAGGGCCTGGCGGGTGGCGTTGATACGGGCCCCGGCTGCTTTGCGCTCGTCGGCGGCAACGGAACCCAAACCCTTGTTGAACTCGGTGAGACGGGCGTTCTTGCCGAGCACTTCAATCTCGATCGCCTTCAGGGCGTCGAGCCCGGTGGCGGCGGCGAAGCGCTGCAATCCGTCATGTTGCAAGCTGTCGAGATCATCGAGGTTCACGAGGCGTGGAGCCTACCGGTAGGCCTTGCATCTATAGGTCCATTTGTCGTCACCGAGGTTGGTGGCGGCGCTGCCGTGCTGCTTCGAAACACAACACGGCCGTGGCCATGCCCACATTGAGCGACTCGCTCCGGCCCACCATGGGAATGCTGACGTAGCCATCGAGTACGTCGCCCAGGCCGTGCGGAAGGCCATGCGCCTCATTGCCCATGACCAACGCCGTGCCACCTGTGAGATTGGCACGGTCGTAGTCGATCGTCTCATCGCCTCGAGCCGCAGTGGCCCACCGGCGGGCCCCCCACGAACCAAGGGTGGTGAGAACATCGAGCGCTGAACCGCCCTGCACCACGCTCACATGGAACAATGCCCCGGCAGAGGAGCGAACAGTCTTGGGATTGGTGGCTTCCACACTGCCATCGGTGAGGATGACGCCGGCCGCCCCCGATGATTCGGCCGAGCGGATGACCGTGCCCGCATTCCCGGGGTCGCGCACATCAACTCCCACCACCACGAATCCGCCTGCGCGAAGTAGACCTTCCAGGTGCTCCAACCCCACCACGGGCGACTCCACCACGGCCATCACCGGTTGCGGAGTGATGGTGTCGGCCACCTTTTCCATGACACCCGGGGCCAGGTCGTATACCCGGATACCGAGCTGTAGCGCCCGATCGATAACAGGATCAGTGCACCCCGCAACCACGTACAGCCCTTCGACGCGACGGCCTGCATCGAGGGCCTCGCCGAGGACTTTGGCCCCCTCCACCACGCACACACCGTCGGCCAGACGCGCACTACGGCGCCCCACGAGGCGCCGTAGTTGTTGCACCCGGTGGTGTGATGCCGCCAGCGCAGCAGCGCTCAGCTGGCCACCGCATCTACCGTTGCGGCTCGCTCAGGTTTGGCGGCGAGGGCTACCTCGGCAGCCTTCACCAGCGCGCTGAATGCGTTGGCGTCGGTGACAGCCAAATCGGCCATGACCTTGCGGTCGACCTCGATCTCGGCCAAGTTGAGACCGTTGATGAAGCGGCTGTAGCTGATGCCGTTGACCCGACACGCAGCATTGATCCGCTGAATCCACAATTGTCGGAAGTCACCCTTACGGGCGCGACGATCGCGGAAGCTGTACCGCAGGCTGTGCATGACGGCCTCGTTGGCCTGACGGTACGAACGGCTGCGGTTGCCATAATACCCCTTGGCCTGCTCAAGGACCTTCTTGTGACTCTTCTTGGCGCTGACACCACGTTTGACGCGAGCCATCGGGTGCTCCTTTCAAATGGATACGACGGATGCCGGTATGCGACAGCCGTTCGTGGGAGGACGGGAACTGCTGTCAGATGCCCAGCATCTTGCGAGCCTGAGCAGCATCGCCCGGGGCTACCACTACATCGCCTTCGAGGCGACGAGTGCGTGACGTGGGCTTGTGCTCGTTCTTGTGATAGCGAAACGCACGCTGGCGCATGAGCTTGCCGGTGCCGGTGAGGCGGAAGCGCTTCTTGGCAGCTCGATTGGTCTTCATCTTGGGCATTGGGAAATTGTCCTCTACGTGATTGGCGCCGCTACTGGCGAGGCCACCGGCTCAAGCACCGGTGATGGGGGCGACACAGTTTCAGAACGTTCAACGTCGGGGGCTACGTGGCCCTCGTCGTCTTCCTTCTTCTTCTCTGCCTGAAGTCGTTTGTCTGGGGCGAGGACCATGACCATGTTCTTACCGTCGAGCTTGGGCATCGCCTCCACCTTCGCCGTGCCGGCGTGGTATTCGGCAATACGGTCGAGGATGCGCTTTCCCAGCTCGGGATGGGCGACTTCTCGGCCTCTGAACATGATGGTGATCTTGACCTTGTGTCCTTCGGACAAGAACTCGCCGACCTTACGGGTCTTGGTTTCGAAGTCTCCGCCGCCGATCTTGGGGCGGTACTTCATCTCCTTGATGGCAATGGTCATCGCCTTGCGGCGCGATTCTTTGTCTTTCTGGGCGAGCTCGTACCGGTACTTGCCGTAATCGAGGATCTTGCAGACGGGTGGTGATGCCATGGGTGCGATCTCGACGAGATCGAGCTCCAAACCCCGGGCCATGGACAGCGCCTCGGGCAATGGCTTGATACCGAGCTGCGCCCCTTCGGGGCTGATCAGGCGTACCTCACGGGCGCGGATGCGCTCGTTGATACGGAGCTCGTTGTGGTCAGCGGCGATTCGACATCACTCCTCCAAATTGGGATGTTTCGGGCGGCGACAAGCAGGCTCGCCCGGACATCCTGGGAAGGAGCCGGAATCGGGAGTGACCTGGCGCACTGATGACCGGTGAAACCGGGCGGCGTGGCAAGGTGGGAGACCGAACTGCGTCCCCGCTTGTTGTCAGTTGTGCCGCCTAGGGTAGCAGCCATGAGTTCGCTCTGGACCCCTGACGGTGAACGACCCATCCGCCGTGACGCATCGCCCCCACCGGGCCCGGAAGCGGGTTTCGATGACGAGGGTGGGCCGGAGTTGAGTGTGCAAGAGCAGGAGGAGCTTCTGGCCATGCAGCGTGAGTTGGCGGACGCGCCAGCGGCTGCCGTGGTGGCCAATCACTGCGTGGGCTTGTTCAACCTGGCGGCGCTCCATCTGTCGCAGAATCCGCCCAACCTGGGCGAGGCGTCATTGGCCATCGACGCGCTGGGTGGAGTGGCGGCTGCGTGTCAGGGGCGCCTGGGTCCGGACGAACCCGATTTGATCGAAGCGGTCCGCCAAATCCGATTGGCCTTTGTCCAGATCCAGGCCGGTTTGGGCTGAGCCCCGTTGCTCGGGGGTCGACCAGCCCAACTCGTAGCAAAACTCGGCACCGGCGGAGCAATGTTGCGACGAGAACAACTGGTCGCAACATTCGGCGAC
>JANYHQ010000340.1 GCA_025358985.1 Acidimicrobiales bacterium | reverse complement strand
AACTGCCCGAGGTGGAGACGGTCCGTAGCGACCTTGACCGCCTCGTGGTGGGTCGCACGGTGGTGGCCCCGATTGCCACGGGCCGTCGCACTGTCCGACGATACGGGGAGGGCCCGGCGGCTTTGGCC
Organism: Acidimicrobiales bacterium; assembly: GCA_025358985.1. Lineage (GTDB taxonomy): Bacteria > Actinomycetota > Acidimicrobiia > Acidimicrobiales > JANYDT01 > JANYHQ01. The sequence continues at coordinate 4,719 of JANYHQ010000340.1, read as the reverse complement.
GCGTTCACGGCCGACGTCAGCGGCCTGTTGTTCACCGGTACTCGCCGCCACGGCAAGTATCTCATTGTAGATGGTATGCGCGCAGAAGGAACCGCCGTGGCTTTGGTGATCCATCTGCGTATGAGCGGGCAGTTGATACACGCCCGCCCCGCTAACAGGGTGGCCAAGCACACCCACGTGGTGTTGCCCCTCGATGACGGGCACCAACTCCGATTTGTGGATCCGCGAACGTTTGGCGAGATGTGGCTCACTGCGCCGTTGCTGCCGGACTTGGATCATCTGGGGCCGGACGCACTCCTGTGGGCCGCCGACCAACGGGCATCGGTGGCGGCGCTTAGGGGGCGTCGGACCATGGTGAAGGCCTTGCTCATGGACCAAGGATTTGTAGCCGGTATCGGCAACATCTACTCCGATGAAATCTTGCATCGGGCCCGGGTCCGCCCCGATCGGCGGGCCGTGGAGTTGTCGTTGCCGGCGGCCCAGCGCATCGTGGCTATCACCGGGGAGGTGTTGGGTGCCGCCATTGCGCTGCGGGGTTCGTCGCTGTCGGATGCGCAGTACGTGGACTTGGCTGGTCAGCCCGGTCGGGCGGCCCAGATGCATCTGGTGTACGCCCGCCAAGACCTTCCGTGTGCCACATGTGGGCGGCCCGTGAGCCGGATCCGCTTTGGTGGGCGGTCGTCGTTCTTCTGCCGCCGGTGTCAGCGATAGGGACGCGATAGTGACGGCTATGCCTGAGCGGATTGTGGTTGGTCCCGATGCTCGTCTGCGTTGTTGGTGGTGCGGCGTGGATCCGGTGTACGTGGACTATCACGATGTGGAATGGGGTACGCCGTTGCGCGATGAGGGTCGCCTGTTCGAGCTGTTGTGCCTGGAGGGAGCCCAGGCGGGGTTGGCGTGGATCACCATCCTTCGTAAGCGTCCCAACTACCGCGTGGCCTTCGACGGCTTCGATCCGGTGAAGATGGCGGCCTACGGCGATGCCGACCGTGCTCGACTCATGGCCGACACCGGCATCGTGCGCAACCGCCTCAAAGTGTCGGCCTTCATCACCAACGCGCAAGCACTGCTGGACATGCATGCGCAAGGTCACACCCTGGAGGAGTTGGTGTGGTCACATCGAGCGGTCATCGCGTCACCTCGTCTGCGCGCTGATGGTGAGCTGCGCACCACGTCGCCGCAGGCAATCGCCCTGGCCAAAGCCTTGGCCAAACGAGGATTCCGGTTTGTGGGCCCCACCATTGTGTATGCGTACCTGCAATCGTCGGGTGTCATCGATGACCACGTAGAGGGCTGTTGGCGGGTTCCCGACTAGCCCAGCCGCACCCTGGATCGTGGGTCGGGCGGCGAGTCAATGGGTAGGGGGAACGGTAGAAAAGGTACTTTTCCCCAGTTGGGACTAGTTATCCCCAGGGTTTTCCCCTAACTCGTCCCCACGTTTGGCTGTGTCAGCATTCCGGGCAGTGTTCCTCAAGTCCCTCACGCTCAAAGGCTTCAAGTCCTTCGCCGACACCACCACCCTCGACTTGGAGCCGGGGATCACGGTGGTGGTGGGTCCCAACGGGTCGGGCAAGTCCAACATCGTGGACGCCGTGGCTTGGGTACTGGGAGCCCAAGCCAGCAAAACCATCCGATCCAACAAGATGGAAGACGTCATCTTTGCGGGCACCTCCAAGCGCCCGGCGCTGGGTCGTACCGAGGTGTCGCTTACCATCGACAACCACTCCGGTGTACTGCCCATTGGGTTCACCGAGGTCACCATCATGCGCACCCTGTTCCGCTCCGGTGACAGCGAGTACGCCATCAACGGAGTGTCGTGTCGGCTCCTCGACATTCAGGAGCTACTCAGCGACTCCGGGGTGGGCCGCCAGCAGCACGTCATCGTGGGCCAGGGTCAACTGGCGGCGGTTCTCGACAGCCGCCCCGAAGATCGCCGGGCGGTCATCGAGGAGGCGGCCGGCATCCTGAAGTACCGGCGACGTCGAGAGCGCTCGCAACGGCGGCTGGAGTCCACCGAAGCCAACTTTGTACGCCTCGGCGACCTGCTGCGTGAGATCAGGCGCCAGCGGCGTCCATTGGAACGCCAAGCCGACGCCGCCCGCCGTCACGACGGTCTGCGAGCCGAATTGCGGGCTATCCGGATGTTCATCGCAGGGCGTGACCTGGCGGCGCTGAAGGCCCGGTCGGACCAGCACGCCGGACAAAAGTCCGAGCTGGGCACCGTGGAGAACGACATCCGCCAGCGACTGGCTCGTCTCGATACTGACGTCATGACGGCCGAGTCGGCGCTCCTTGTGATGGGCGGGGGATTGGTGGAGAGCACGGGAGGGCTGCCGGGCTGGGACGGTTTGGATGTGAGTGACGCGTTGGCCCGCTGCGAGTCGCTGTATCAAAAGGCCCGCGGGCTGTTGGCTTTTCTCGGTGAGCGTCGCCGCTCCATCGAACGCGACCGCAACGCCTACCTGGACCAAGACGTGGTGGCCACCCTGGAGACGGAAGCGGCGCGTATCGCCGATGAACTCGACCGGGTGGAGAGCGAAACCATGGTCCTTCCTCCGCAGTTCGAAGAGTTGGCTGAGCAGGAGGAGTCGGTGACCGCCGACCGGGCCCGTTTCCTCGACGAGTGGGGCAACGACGAGGGCCCCACCACCGACGGGCCCACCGCTGCGCAAGTACGAGGTGAGCTCCATGGGGCCCGCCAGGCCGTGTCGGCCACAGTGAACGAGCAGTCCCGGCTGGAACAACGTATTGGCGCAGTGGAATCGCGCCTGGCCCGACTGGGGGCCGAAGCGCAGCGTGTGGACGCAGAGTTGGGTGGCGATACCGCAGGTCAGCTTGATGCGGGAATTGGTGCGGCCACCGATCGCCGCACTGGGGCCGAAGCGGCGCTACTCGTCACCGAGGCTGAGTTGGTGGCCACTCAAGAGCGGTTGCGCGAGCACGAGGGTGAAGAGCGGGCGTGGGCTGCTCGCAAGGATGCCCTCACCACGGCATTGGATGCCGCCAGGGCTCGAGCGGGAGCCAAGCGATTGGCTGGCCTCGATGGCATCGTGGGCACATTGTTGGATCTCGTGGAGGTGGATTCAGGCTGGGAAGCAGCCGTGGAAGCAGCCCTGGGCGAGGCCATTTCTGCGGTGGTGGTGCGCAACTCAACTGTGGCCAGGGCAGCGCTCGAACGTCTCCACGGATCGAGTGCGTCAGGGGCAGTCTTGGCCCTCGATGTGCTCAGCCATTCCAACCTGTTCACAACTGACCTCTCGGGCGTGCCCGGTCAAGCCGTGCGCCTCCATGTTCGAGCCCGCAACGCCGATGCCGCGCAGTTGCTTGACCGGTTGCTGATGGGGGCAGTGGCCGTGGAAGGCACATGGTCGGCGGCCCTCGATGTGGCCTTGGCCCATCCGCACGCCGTGGTGGTGACCCAGTCGGGAGACCGGTTCTCGGCGTCGGGGTGGCGAGCGGGAGCGGGTGCGGTGGGAGCTACCGGTGCGGCCCTGGAGGAAGCAACCACTGCAGCGCAGTTGGCCACCGCCACGGCCACGGCCACCAGAGACATGCTCGTAGGCGCGCGTACGGCTGCGAAGGCGGCCCGGCTCGAGCTCGATACCGCCCGATCAGATGAACAGCGCATCATCCGTGATCTGGAGCGAAATCAAGCGCGCTTAGCATCCTTGACCCAGCAGCGGGAGCGACTCCTCACCGAGCGTTCAGACGTAGAACGAGAGTTGGCAGGAGTGGTGGCCCAGCGGACTGAGTTCTCCCACCGTCATCAGCGCGAGTTAGAAGCGGTAGCGGCTCTCGACTCTCGCCTGCCTGCACTGGTGGAGGCTGAAACGGAACTGGCCTTGCGCCAGGCGCAACGCCGTGATGCCAGCCAACGCCTTGATGAACGGGCCCGCGCCATCGCCACGCTACGGCGAGATCTAGAAGTCCAAGCGGCCGGACTGGAGGAGCGGGCCAGGGTGCTCGGAACTCGGCAGTTGGAGATCGACGAGCGGCTGTCGCGCTCCATTGCCGAGCGGGCGGTGGCCGAGATCCGTCGTATCGAGCTGGACCTGCTGGCGGAGCGTACCGAGGCATTACATGCCGTTGTACAAGACCGTGCCGAACTCATCGAAGGGGGACTGGCACTGCTGCGTGACGAGCGTCGTCGTCAGTCTGAAGCAGCTCGGGCCGCCACCAGTCGTCTCGATGGTTTGCGCAAGGAACGCGCCGGGGTGGAAAAACACTTGGTAGAAACTCGCGAGCGGTTGCAGCGCAACGAGCTCGAAGTATCCGAAGTGCGCCTACGTAGTGAAACCCTGGTGGAGCAAGTACGTCGCGAGTTCGATGTGGAGCCGGAGCAAGTCATGAAGTCCGAGTTTCCGGAGTTGATCGACGGTACGTCAGCCCCCACCCGATTGCGTGACCTGGAACGCGAGTTGCGGCTGATGGGTCCCATCAACCCGCTGGCTCTGGAGGAGTTCACTGCGCTGGAGGAGCGCCATGCCCTCATCGAGGTGCAACTCGACGACGTCAAGAGCACCCGGCGGGAGTTGGCCAAGGTCATCGCCGCCATCGACGAGGAGATCATCACCGTCTTTGCCGCCGCGTACGCCGACGTGGAGGAGAACTTCGCCAAGTTGTTCGGCGGCCTGTTTCCCGGAGGCGCCGGTCATCTGCGTCTCACCGATCCCGACAACCCGCTCGATACTGGAGTGGAGGTGGAGGCCCGTCCGTCGG
>JANYHQ010000027.1 GCA_025358985.1 Acidimicrobiales bacterium | reverse complement strand
CCGGTCGTGGTCTGGGTTGACCCCGATTTGTACGCCGTCGGGGACCACCACGTTCTTGTCGATGATGGCTCGGCGCACAATGGCCCGGGGCCCTACAAATGCCCCGTTCATGATGATGGAATCGCTCACCACCGCACCGTCGTCTACGTACACGCCGGGGCTGAGGATGGAGCGCTCCACGTGCCCGCCACTCACGATGGCACCCTGACACAGCAGCGACGCACTGGCCGTGCCCGGCGCCCACGACGGACCCTGGACCAACTTGGCCGGGGGCAGTGGTGACTGGCTGGTGTACATGGGCCACTCGAGGTTGTACAGATCAAACAACGGTTCGGGAGCGATGAGATCCATGTTGGCGTGATAGTAAGCGTCTAGGGTACCTACGTCACGCCAGTAGCCTCGACCGTTGTCGGTTTGACCAGGGATGTCGTTGGTATGGAAGTCGTACCAATGAGCGGTGCCCGCCTTCACCATGTTGGGGATGATGTTGGCGCCCAGGTCGTGCTTGGACTCTTCATCGGCGGCGTCAGCAGTGACGGCATCAATGAGCGTCTGCGTGTCGAATACATAGTTGCCCATACTGGACAGGGCCATGTCGGGGCGCCCAGGCATGGCAGGCGGGTCCGACGGCTTTTCGTGGAACTTCACGATGTTGTTGCCCTGTACCTCCATCACACCGAAATCGGTGGCTTCGGCCCGCGGCACCGGGATGCCAGCCACAGTGAGCCCACCGCCCATGGCGATATGGGCCTCCACCATCTGACGGGGATCCATACGGTAGATATGGTCAGCGCCGAACACACAGATGATGTCGGGCTGCTCGTCGGCAATGAGATTCTGATTCTGGAAGATGGCGTCAGCGGAGCCTACGAACCATCGTGGACCCATCCGCATCTGCGCCGGCACGGGCGTGACGTAGTTACCGAGCAGGGTGGAGAAGCGCCATGTGGCCGAGATATGGCGGTCCAGACTGTGGCTCTTGTACTGCGTGAGTACCACGATCTTGAGATAATTGGAGTTGGCGAAGTTGGACAGTACGAAGTCCACCAACCGATAGGTGCCACCGAAGGGAACGGCGGGTTTGGCCCGGTCCAGAGTGAGGGGCATCAACCGCTTTCCTTCGCCACCGGCGAGGACCATCACGAGCACCTTGGGAGCGGGCATGTCACCACCATATGCCGTGACGGCCCTCTCCCGCCGCATCACCGGGCCACGCTTTGCACCACTCGCTGATACTGCTCGATATAGCGCTGAGCGGGCTCCGCCCAACTCCAATTCTCGGCCATGGCGTTGGCCGCGGCGCGCTGTCGACGCGCTGGCGAACCGTATAGCGCAGCGCCCCGATGCAGTGCGTCGACCAGACCGGCCGCACTCACATCGAGGCTCACGATGCCAGTGCCGGATTGAGGATGGGAGTCAGCATCGATGACGGTGTCGTGCAATCCACCGACATCGGTGACCACCGGCAAGGTGCCAAACGCCATGGCCTGCATCTGCGCCAGCCCGCACGGCTCGAATCGGCTGGGCATCAGATAGAGGTCGCTGCCGGCGAAGATGCGATGGCTGAGGGGGAGGTCGTATCCGTCGGAGAACGCCACCCTCCCGGGGTATGTGGCCGCCGCCTCGGTCAACCCGTCGGCCACCACTCGATCACCGGACCCGAGCACCACCATCTGTGCATCCACCCCACCCAGATACGGGATCATCTCCAATGCCATGTCGATACCCTTCTGATCCACCAACCTCGATACCAGCCCAATCAGTGGTCCCTCAGGCAAGGTATCCAACCCCATCTGTGTACGTAGTGTCTGCGCACATACTTTCTTACCAGCTAGATCCCCTGCACTGAAGGGGGCGGGCAGTGTGGGGTCCGTGGCCGGGTTCCACTCGTCGGTGTCGATCCCGTTGAGGATGCCCACCAAGGCGTCACCGCGCCACCGCAGTAGCTCGTGCAGCCCGCATCCCATGGTGGGGCCCAAAATCTCCTGCGCGTAGGTGGGGCTCACGGCCACGATGGCATCGGCCAGCGTCAATGCCCCCACCAACGGGTTGCAGGATCCGTTGAGGTCATAGGCGCGCGCGCGGGGCCCGAACACCTCCAGCCACCCTCGATCGCACCAACCTTGATAGGCCAGATTGTGGATAGACACCACGGTGGGCAGGCGCTCGTCGGAGAAGGCAATGGCGGCGCTGGTATGCCAGTCGTTCACATGCAGTACATCCACGTGGTGGTGTCGGGCCAAAACCGCCACGGCCGCACTGAACCGGATGAATCGGCGGTCGTTGTCGTCGTACGCCTCGCCACCGGGATCGCCGTATGCGCCCAAACGCCTGATGTCGGGAACCGTCACAAGAGTCACCTCGCCAAAACCGTTCAGATGTCCGGTACGCGCCGTGGCCGGCCCGGCCCATTCGGCCACGTCGAGCGTCAACGTCTGCTCATCCTCCAGCGGGGTGGCGAAGTAGTCGGGCACCACGACGTGCACCTCCACTCCCGCCGCCCGCAACGCCCGAGTAAGACCCCCGGCTGCCTCAGCCAGCCCTCCGACGCGCACCAGTGGGGCCAACTCAGCAGTGGCGAACAAAACCTTCATGGCTGCGATGGTACCCACAAGGCGCCCAAGCGCATCCTTGAGCCACCACCTACCATGGGTCGTCCACCAAATGTCAACCGCAACTCATCAGTGTGGATGTTGGCGGACCGCCCGCCAGGATCACCTGCCCAAAAAGGAAGTCCGATGGACCTCGTGCACGAGATGACCTATCACGCAATGCTTCGGCCCCCGATGACGATCGGTGACGGGGGGTTCGGGATGCGTACGTTCTTTGAAGTGATCAGCGGCACCGTCGAAGGCCCCGCATCCACGGCAAGTTCACGGGTGCAGG
>JANYHQ010000313.1 GCA_025358985.1 Acidimicrobiales bacterium | reverse complement strand
GCAAAGCCATTACAACCTGTTGGTCCGCACCATCGAGTTGGAGGTGCTGCCGGCGTGCCGCCACTATGGGCTCGGCGTGATCCCCTGGAGCCCCCTGTCGGGTGGATTGCTGGGGGGCGTATTGAACAACCCAGACACGGCCCGACGCAAGAGCCCGCAGGCCCTTCGGCGCGTGGAAAAGCTGCGCCCGAAGCTGGAGCAGTGGGAAGCGTTGTGTAGTGAGTTGGGTGAGGCACCTGCCGCCGTCGCCTTGGCGTGGCTGCTGGCCCAGGACGGTGTCACCTGCCCCATCCTCGGTCCTCGCACCATGGAGCAACTCGAAGGAGCGTCACTACGGGCGCTCGACATCACCCTTGAACCCGACACTTTCAAGGCCATCGACAAGATCTTTCCGGGGCCAGGAGGAACCGCTCCCGAGGCCTATTCCTGGTAGTAGGCACGCATATCTGCGAGTGGCTTGCGGGCTCTATCCTGCTCTGTATGGCCTGGACCGACTCGCACTGCCATCTCGAATACGGTCCCGAGGCAACTGGGCAACTGGGCGTTGAATTGCGCCACGCCGCCGCTGCTGGGGTCACTCGGATGGTGGACGTGGGCACTGACGAGCAACGTTCGAGCCTCGCCATCGAACATGCCAATACCTCTTACGAATCTGATGCGCCAGCGCAGGTGTGGGCGACGGTTGGGTTGCATCCACACGACTCCGAACAGGGTTGGGAGTGGTTGGAACCACTACTGGAAGACGCTCAACACACGCGCATCGTGGGGGTAGGTGAGTGCGGACTCGACTATCACTACGACCATTCGCCACGTGATCAGCAACGCACTGCGTTCGCCGCCCAAATCCGCCTTGCTCATCAGTATGGCTTGGCGTTGGTGATCCATACCCGTGAGGCATGGGACGACACGTTTGCCATCCTGGGCACCGAAGGCGTGCCCGGTCGCACCGTGTTTCACTGCTTCACCGGCGGAGCGCACGAGGCGGAGCGCGCCTTGGCGTTGGCCGAGGGTGTGATGCTCAGCTTCAGCGGCATCGTCACGTTCAAAACAGCGCAGGAAAACCGTGACGCTGCCCAACTGTGTCCCCTCGACCGACTGCTGGTGGAAACCGACTCGCCCTATCTGGCCCCCGTGCCCCATCGCGGCAGGCCCAATGCGCCCGCCAATGTCACCTTGGTAGGTGCCGCCATCGCCGTCGTCAAAGCAGTGGATGTGGCAACGGTGGAAGCAGCCACATGGGCCAATGCGGCGAAGGCATTTGGGCTACCCGGGTGACCCTCACTCGACGTCAGGCCACAGAACTGCTGGAGGCCCACGGATTGTCACCGAGTCGCGCCCTGGGGCAGAACTTTGTGGTGGACCCCAATACAGTTCGTCGTATCGCCCGCCTGGCCGAGGTGGGCCCGGGCGACCGCGTGTTGGAGATTGGGCCCGGGTTGGGCTCGCTGACCCTGGCCATGGTGGAAACCGGCGCAACCGTATGCGCGCTTGAGATTGACCGATACGTGCTGCCGGTACTGCGTTCGTTGGTGGAACCCAAAGGGGTGCGGGTCATCGAAGGCGATGCCATGAATACCAACTGGAACGACGTACTGCAGGGCGAGCCTCATACGTTGGTGGCAAACTTGCCGTACAACATCAGTACGCCACTCATCCTGGATCTGCTCGACGGGGTACCGCTGCTCAGCTCCATGCTGGTGATGGTGCAACGTGAGGTGGGTGAACGCCTCGCCGCCAAGGCTGGTGACGATGCGTACGGTGCAGTGTCGGTGAAGGTGGCCTACTGGGGTGAGGCCAAGGTGGTGGGCATCGTGCCCCCTACCGTGTTCCTTCCCCAACCCAAAGTGGACTCGGCTCTGGTGCGTATCGTTCGCCGTCGCGCACCCGCGGTTGACCCTTCGGTGGTATCGGCCGACGACCTGTTTGCCGTGGTTCGTAAAGGGTTCGGGCAGCGGCGCAAGATGCTGCGTCGCTCATTGGCCGGCATGGTGGGGCCCGAGGCGTTCGTGGCTGCGGGGGTACGACCGGAAGCGCGCGCTGAGGAACTCGACGTGGCGGCGTGGGGCCGATTGGCGGCGGCGGCAACTGCTGCGGCAAGCGCGACCAAACTGTGACCGTGAATCGGTTCCCTGCCACACAACTGTCTCCCGCCAAACTCACGGTGTCGCTCCGCATGACCGGGCTGCGCCCCGACGGCTATCACCTCATCGACGCCGAAATGGTGAGCATCGACCTCACCGACGAACTCCACTTCGATGAAGGCGATGGTCTGTCCATCGTGATGGAAGGGCCAGCTACGGCGGGTCTGTCGGTAGATGCGGGGCCCACGAATCTGGTGACCAAAGCGCTGCACCTGGCCGGGGCCCAGGCCCAAGTAACGCTGCGCAAACGGATCCCTGCGGGCGCCGGTTTGGGTGGGGGATCATCGAACGCCGCCGCCGTTTTGCGCTGGGCCGGTCGCACCACTCCCGCCGACATTGCCTCCAGCGCAGCACTGGGGGCCGATATCCCGTTTTGCATCATGGGTGGCCGAGCTCGCGTCACCGGCATCGGGGAGATTTTGGAAGCGTTGCCGTTCGAGCCGCGCACCTTCACGCTGGTGCTTCCGCCCTTTGGAGTGTCCACTCCCGCGGTGTATGGGGCCTGGGACCAACTGGGTGGGCCGCACGGTGAGCACGGCAACGACTTGGAGCCCGCTGCACTGGTGGCGGAGCCCCGCCTGGCCCAGTGGCGTGACCGGTTGGGTGACGCCACCGGCAGCCAGCCCCGCTTGGCGGGCAGCGGAAGCACCTGGTTCGTGGACGGCGCCTTCCAGGGTGAGGGCCTCGTGGTGTGCCACACCATTGCTGCCCCTTAGCGGTCGCGAGGAGATCGAGGAACGCACTAGGGAAAAAACGGAGGCGGATCGGAGTACCAATCGCTTCCGACTAGCATCCGGAGCCATGCCGTCTGGTAAGCACACGTTGAACCCGACCACAGACTTCGAGGTCGAGGTCGGGTTTCTTGCTGTCCGGATTGTCGTGCTCGCCGAGCTCCTTGGCCTCATTTCCCCATCCCGAGAATCCAGGGTTGATCGAGAGCAAGTGTTCGAGGCGATGGATGCCTTTGCGAGAGCGGGAGTCGGTCGTCGAAGCGCCACGTTGGGTCGCCGATGTGAGCCGGGTCCACTTGCCGCAGCGCTGCGCGAGTCCCTGGTGGCAATCGAAGATTCTCCCCTGCCAGAGAACGAGTGGCATGCACTGAACAAGATCCTCGGTGAGGATGCACTCGCCAAGTTTCTCGGCACTTCTATCTCGTCGGTTCACCGGTATCGAAGCGGCGAGAGGCCAACACCTGACGACATCGCTTGGCGCTTGCACACGGTCATGCTGGTCGCCGCTGATCTCTCAGGTAGCTACAACGACTTCGGGATTCGGCGGTGGTTCCAACGGAGCCGGTCGGCACTTGGCGGTGCATCGCCAGGAGAGTTGCTGGCTGGCGATTGGTCGCCTGATGACGATCAAGTGAAAGAAGTCCGGTCGCTGGCCAACGCCCTTTTGGGATCGCCTGCCACGTGATCCTTTATCGGCACAATGACAGGAGGTTCCCATTCCTGTGGGAGGCCACTTCGCAACCCGCTGCCCGGTGGCATCGCCTTGGCGAGGGACCTGTGCAGTATTTCGCCGATACTCCAGGGGGAGCCTGGGCCGAATTCCTGCGGCACGAGGAGATCACTGACGAGGCCGACCTCTCTGGAGTGGCTCGCGCGATGTGGGCCGTGGAAGCCGGTTCCCCCGACTCCGTGGAGCCTGACCTACCTGACACCGTCATGCGCGGTGGCTACGACACATACACTCGATGCCAGGAAGAAGCCGCTCGCCTTCGCAGCGAAGGAGCTACCGTTCTGAGAGCCAGGTCCGCTGCCCTGGAGGATGGCGGAGCGACTGGTTGGCGAGTCGAACTCGGTTTCCGCAAAGGGCCGAACGCTGATGGCGACGTGTACGTATTCTTCGGGCCTCAGCCCGACCTCGTCGGCTGGCTTGTGGTCGACAACGGCCAACCTCCCGCCGAACTCCTGCAAGTGGTTCGACACTTCTCAGGTGGCCACCCGGTGTTACGTTCCCCTTAGACACCGCCCGGGTCCGTTCCGTATTGCGTGAGGAAGCGCTGGATTGGCGTCGAGCGCACGACCAGGCGCAAAGCGGCTGGGTCCTTGCTGCCTCTGTTCGGTGTCGGTCGAGCCCTAGGTTTCGTGCCTCAAATTCACTGGAGCGCTGAGCATTCCAAACTCCGATCGGATCTTGAGTGCCGACTTGAGTAGGCCGCCCGTACCGGGCATTGTGCATTCCCGCCAAGGTGTGAGTTCGTGTTCGGTGGTGCACTGATTCATGCTGACCGACCTGGCAGTGGAGATGCTGGGCGTAGCGGCGCGACGAGCCAGAGCGCAGGGATCGCCAACATGGAGACGAAGGTCTGCAGCGCCATGATCTGCCGCTCGACGACGCCACCTTCGATAGCGTTTCGGTTCATTTTGGGTACATGTTCTTTTCCGACGTCGCCAAGGCGACGGCGGACCGCCTCGATCGCGATTGCCTGCATGGCGATCGTCGTCCACGGGTTCTCATCGGGCTTCACCCACACCGACGAGCAGACACGTCCGCCGGCTTGAGCACGCGCACGAATTCGTGGCGCCACCGGGCGGCGACGGACCGAACATGTTCCGGTGCGCTGCCCCGGGCTATGTCAGTGCCCTGTACGAGAGCGAGGAGCTGCGTGACGTTCGCGAGTGGGACGTCGATGTCGAACTGCGTTCGCCACGGACGCGAAGAACACCTCGTCGAAGGAGGTCGAATCGATGGCGGTGACAACGTTGTGGAGTCGACCGGCGGGGTCGTTGACAAATCGCAGCACGCCGTCCTCGACACGAGTCGTGAGGAGATGTTGCTCCACCCGGGCACCGTCCCAGCCGACGGAGATTGCGGCCGTTACCGGATCCCAGTGAAAATTGGTGAGGTCATCGGGAAGCCCTGGCCATGTTTTACCGAGTTCACCAAACCCGCTTGAGTCTCAGTGAAGTTCGCTCTGCCCTGCCAGAAGGTCGCCGAGCGGTCCGGTAGTTCTGAGCCGTCCGAGGTCCCGCCCTTTCAGCGTGGCGTGCATCGCAACGGGCAGAGGCACCAAGGTCAGGCTTGCCGAAGCTGCGACAATCTCCGCAGCTCGCACGTCGACCTGCGTATTGAAATCGTACTCGTGACCCCATGGCGGCATTGCAGTCCCTGCGCTATCGAACCATCCATTCATCGCAACGACATGCACGCCGGCAAGCGATCCCGGTCGGATCAACTTGAGCATGGCCAGATTCGTGAATCCACCGATTGCGAGAACGGTCGCGCCTTGTGTGATGTTGTCCAGCAGGAGATCGAGAAACGCGCCAGGGCGAGCCGGAAGGTCATCGAACGTCCGAAACGGCGTCGAACGTACGGTCCTCATCTACGCCGACCTGACAAAAGGCGGGCCACCGTTCGCTCGAAAGTTTGCCCTTTCGGCCCTGTGCCGTCGGCGAGGCGAACGCACGATGCTGGATGTGAGTGAGAGCGACCATGTTCCGCGCCAGGTCGTGCCCGCACCGCAGGCTGTCGTCGCCCGTACCACGAGCGAAATTGCTGCTGGCCTCCAGGCTTCCGTCGTGAACCGCGCCACAGCGCGCCTGTTGCAGCGCAGTGGCGCAGTCAGGCGCGCGGGCGATCCCGCGCCACCGGTTGCGACCACGGGCCTGATCGTCGACGACGGCGTCACCGACCTCCGGGCCGAGCAGTTGCATCGAACGGACTTCGTGAGCCAGGCGCAGGCGGCAGCCCGTCAGGGTGCCGGTTCGGCCGCCGGTCCCGTCGCCGATCGCGTAGAGCCCCAGGTCAACGAGATGGTCGCGCGGTACGCGGGACGGCCCGCTGCGCAGCTCGAGGCGACCGTGCGAGCCGAGGTCGCAGGTGCCGCCGCGGCTGCCACGGCGCCGGCGATGATCACGGCGATCCGCGAGACGTCGGGGAACGAAGCACGCAGCCAGCTCGCGCAGGGGGTCAGCGACGAGGCGACGAAGACCGTCGACGCAG
>JANYHQ010000221.1 GCA_025358985.1 Acidimicrobiales bacterium | reverse complement strand
GGTCACTTGCGGCGCCACGCTCGTCTACGCCGTGAACGCACGACCTGAGCCGGCCCGCCACGCCATCGAACTCGTTCAGCCAGCCACCATGAAGCAGACATTGCGTCATCCTGGTGGGCTGTTCCTCACCGCATGCGTGGCTGAGGCGGCGGCACTCATTGGCGACACAGAAACCGCGGCCACGCTGGCACCGTTGCTCGAGCCGTGCGCGTTGCGCCATGCGTCGATGATGGCCATCACCTCCATGGGCCCAGTGGCCCCGGTCCTCGGACACGTCGCCCTGTCGCTGGGCAACGACCCTGAGCCATGGTTTCGCCTTGCGCTCGACACACCTGGAGCGCCCACCCACCGGGCCCGCAGCGTTGTCGACTGGGCGGACGCATACTTCGCCGGACGGGTAGGCTCAGGACCGTGACCAGAACTCATGTCGGCGGCGGAGGCGAGCTCACGCCAGTGCGGTGCGTATGAGCTGCTCAATCGCTGCCTAGTCCATATGCGCGCAGACCAGTCGCCGGAACGTTTGACGCCGAGCGTGAACTCAGAGTGACTTCAGCAACTCCGCCACGATGGGGCAGTCCGCTCGACGAGTGGCCTCCTCAGCTGTGGATGCCCCCGCCGGGCCAACCACCACATTGATGAACTCCAGTGGTACCAATTCCTGGTCCAAGTCCCACGGGTCGCCTTCGTCGTCCAATCGACGCAGATAGGCATCCCACAGTCGCCCCGGCAACACCCGGCCCACCCCGGCGGCGGCCCATACCGGGACACCAGCGCTGCGCGCCACTGTGGCCGCTGCCCTGCTCCCGGTGACGGCCATGATGCCCGAGGCGCCCAAACCACATGCCTCCAACACCACTAGATCGGCCGTCGCCGCTGCGGCTGCGACGCCCCGCTCCTCCACCAACACCGGTTCGGACCCCGATCGCTCGAGTCGACGAACCAACCCGTTGCCGTCACCCAACGCATCCACCACCATCACGGTGAGATCACCCCGGCGCGCCACTGCGGTGGCCACTTGCTCGGGCCACCCCAGGATGAGCACCGTGGCATCAGCTGGTAACTCGTGACGCAACACCGACGGCGTGGGATCCTCTTCCAACTCGTCGGCGGCAATCCACGATTCGTGACCTGGATCAGCCGCCGCCAGTACCCGCGATGCCAACCACCAGATGGGGGCGTTGTGGGGTTGACGATCCACCAAGCGTCGACAGGCCGTGACCAGCGCTGCGGGATCATCAGAGAACGACGCCAAGGCTCCCGCCGCCTCGCGCACCAACAACGACGGGCCATCCCCGCTGGCCCTGGCCACGTATCGCAGTCGTTCGATGGGGTGCATCGATCGCACGTTACCGGCCCGCACCCGCTACCAGTCGATGTCTGCTGTCGGTCTGAAGTCAACCCAGCTGTGGGCTGACTTCAGCCGCACGGCGCCGTCCGCTAGCTTTTGCGCCCGTGGCTGCCAACCCCCCGCCAGATCTGGTGCTGACGCCCCTCACCGGTAAGGGCTTTCCGCTCACCGGCTGGCTCGTTCAGTATCAACTCCTGCTTGCTGTGGTGGACCCGTTCACCAACGAGAGCGCCTGGGTATTGAAGACCGCAGCGCGCGTACTGGAGACGTTCGATCAGGCCGACTGCCGGGTGGGTTTCGTGGTGGCCGGGGCCACGGCAGCTGAATCGAAGGAATTTTTGGGTCCGTATGCCACCCGAATCCTGGTGTTTCCGGATCCGTTGCGCACCATAGTGAAAGCGTTCGCGTTCGAACGATTGCCGGCCCTCGTTCACCTCGACAACGCTGGGCTGGTGGTGAATGCGGTGGAGGATTGGGACCCGGTTACGTGGCAGCAACTCACCGACGAGGTAGCCCGCTCCAACCGGTGGACCGGCCCGGTGTTACCTGCTCCAGGTGATCCCAGCCCGTTCCGCGGTACCCCTGCGCTGGCCTATGGGCCGCCTTAAGCAGGCGTGGTGTGAGCGCTACGGGTCCGGCGTTTGGGCGGCTGCGGAACTGCCCCTCGGGCACGTAGGTCATCGAGATGGACATCAATGGCATCCACTTGGCGGGCATCGGTCCAGAACGTGCGATTGAACAGCGCCTGCACGCTGACGCCGTCGGACAGGGCCAGCAAACGGTTGGCCTCCAGGGCGGCGTCCACTGACTGGGCCAGTTCCCCATCGTCGATGGCCTCCTGCAACACCTCACACAGGTAACCCCGCAGTAGCGCTTCGCTCTTCTGGTACTCGCGGCGCAGCCTTGGACTGGTGAGCGCTTGGGCCCAATACACCGCCCACACCCGGTTTTCCTTGGCCCGTTGAGCATCGAGTGGCAACAACTCAGCGGCCATCTCATGGGCCGCCTTCAGGCCGCGAAGGTTGGCGGAGATGTCGGCCAGGCGGGCCAGCGTGGCACCGATCATGAACCCCAAAGCGCCCAGCACGATGTCGTCTTTGGACTCGAAGTAATGACCAAGAATGCCGGTGGAGAATCCCGCCTCCTTGGCAATCTCGCGCATGGTGGCACCTTCAAGACCAAGCCGGTCGATGGCTCGTACCGCGGCGCGCGCCAATTCTTCTCGTCGTTCGTCATGATCAACGATCTTGGGCACAGGGTTGCTTTTTATCATTTTCCTCCGCCTAGAGTCGCCATGAGTGCTTGACAAACCCCCCGGGGTCTCGTCTATGGTTATTATTGCATCACCGTCCAAGAAACAACGCGGGATCACCGGGCAACTCTGCCTGGCACCGTACGGAACAAGGAACGGCGCTCGCACACAATGCGAGTCGGCCGGGGGTGAGAACAATGACGACCGCAACCCAGCAACGACTTGTCGTTCGGGCCAAGGAGATCATCGCCGCAGAACTCGAGCGTTACATCGAGCGTACGGCGGAGTCGCAGCGTGCCACGGGCCGAGCCAGGGAGGTGATCCCTCTCGGTGTTCCGTCGTCCTTCCAGGCGTACGACCCGCATCCAATTGTGGCTGCACGTGCGCGCGGCTCATGGATCGAAGACATCGACGGTCACCGTTACGTGGACCTCAACATGGGATTCGGCGCGTTGTATGTGGGGCATGCCAACCCGGTGTTGCGGGCGGCGCTGGTTGACCAACTCGACGACGGTCTGCTCTATGTCACACCGTGTGAGTCCAATGCTGACGCTGCGGTTGCGTTGCGGGAGCGATTCGGCCTTCCCCAGTGGCGTTTCACCAACTCCGGCACTGAAGCCACCATGGACGCCATCCGGGTTGCTCGTGGCTATACCGGTCGGACGCGGATCGTGAAGGTGGAGGGCGGCTATCACGGTCACCATGACGCCGTGATGGTGTCCATGAAACCGTCTTTGGCCGAAGCAGGGTCGGCCCATGCGCCCAATTCGGTTCCGTCCACCGAAGGCATCGGAGCCGGGGTTCTCGGCGATGTCACGGTGATTGCGTTCAATGATGCCGACGCACTTGAGCGTGCCCTATCTGCCTACGACGTGGCGGCATTCATCGTTGAACCAGTGATGCAGAACATCGGCATATGTATGCCCCAGCCCGGATATCTACAGGCTGTACGCAGAGTCTGTTCCCAACACGGCACCGCCCTCATCTTCGACGAGGTAAAGACGGGGATCACCGCTGGATGGGGGGGCGCCACCCGTCACTTCGGGGTCACCCCGGATCTGGTGTGCTTGGCCAAGTCAATTGGTGGCGGTGTGCCTGTAGGTGCCTTCGGCGGACGCCAGGAATTCATGGACACCATCACTGAAAAGCGAGTGGTGCATCAGGGCACGTACAACGGCAATCCGCTGTCCATGGCCGCAGTACGTGCGGTGCTGGGCGTCATTTGCACCCCCGCCGTGATGGATGCCACCGCCGCTCGTAATCGTCGGATGTTGGCGGCGTGTCAAAGCGTCATCGACGCCCATGACCTGCCCGCCCATACCGTGGAGATGGGGGCCAAGGGATGTGTGACGTGGTCGGTGGATCCCATAAGAAACTATCGCGCCTACAAAGCCACCGACTTCGACGTGGCCTATGCGCAATGGATCTGGGGCATCAACCGGGGCATCATGCTGCCGCCCGGTCTTGACGAGCAATGGCTGATCAGCGTGATGCATACCGATGCCGATGTGGACCATCACACCCAAGTGTTCGCCGACTTCGCCGCCGCCCTCACCCGGTAACCCGCCAGGCCCG
>JANYHQ010000241.1 GCA_025358985.1 Acidimicrobiales bacterium | reverse complement strand
CTGGCTCCGGCTGGTGCCGAGTACAAGGTGTACAAGAACACGCTGGTTCGCATTGCTGCGGAGCGTGCTGGGCTGGGCGGTCTCGAGCCGTTCTTGCACGGCCCCACCGGTGTGGCCTTCGTCACCGGCGACGCGGTCGAGGCTGCCAAGGCGCTGCGTGATTTCGCCAAGACAGAACCGAAGCTCATCATCAAGGGCGGAGTGTTGGGCAGCACGCTGCTCGACGCCGCCCAAGCTGCGGCCCTCGCCGAAATGCCACCCAAGGCCCAGGTGCTGGCCGAGATCGCAGGTCTGCTCGAGGCCCCGCTCTCCAACATCGCCAGCCTGCTGGAGGCACCGGTTCGAGACATCGCATTTGCGATCCTCGCCCTCGAAGCCAAGCTCAGCGAAGCAGAGCCCGCAGCTGCCTGAGGCAGCGACCATTTGCACCATAAGTCACGCCGACATCGTCCGATGTCGGCACCCATTCGTAGAAAAAGGAATCATCATGGCCAACGTGCAGGAAATCCTGGACTCGATCGCCGGCATGACCGTGCTCGAGCTCGTAGAACTGAAGAAGGCGTTCGAAGAGCGCTTCGATGTGAAGGCATCGGCTCCGGCCGCGGCCGCTGCCCCGGCTGCCGCGGCTGCTGCCGCCCCACCCGTGGAGGAGCAGGACGAGTTTGACCTCATGCTCCTCGAGGCTGGCGAGAAGAAGATCAACGTCATCAAGGAGGTGCGTGAGCTCACCAAGCTGGGCCTCAAAGAGGCCAAGGATCTGGTGGATGGCGCCCCTTCCAAGATCTTGGAGAAGGTGTCCAAGGACGATGGCCAGAAGGCCCTCGCCAAGCTCATCGATGCTGGTGCCAAGGCAGAACTGAAGTAAACACAACAGCGTCGTTGACGTCGCCTCGTGCGATGTTCGCCTCGCTGCCCCATGCGCACTCGTATCCCCGGAGAAGTCCGGTCGGTACGGGTGCGCAGTCGCGTTCGGCGTTGCTCCGGGCCCACCCAATCCGGCTGTTCATGAGCGCTTCGCCAGGCAGTCCTTGACCGAACGGCCGCTTTGGCTTACCGTTTGCGTCCAATCCGGACCGCGCCTTGCGCGCTCCTTCAGCGCGTTGCAATGACCCCGGCAACCGGTGCTAGGGTCCTTCCTACCGTGCGCGCCGTGTCCCTTTACCCCAGCTGTACCCCTGGTCTGGCGCGCCCCCGGGATCACTTTCGATCCTTGCCACTTGCCGAGCCGCGATGCGGTTCGGATCCCTGTGTTGCCCGTCGCTTGAGGATGTGACATGTCGCGTCAACCCGCCCGTGACCGCTTTTCGTTCGCCAACCTTGATGAGGTGTTGCCGCTGCCGGATCTGATTTCCGTGCAACGTGCCTCGTTCCAGAATTTCCTCGACCATGGTCTCGCCGAAACTTTCGGCGACATCACGCCCATCGAGGACTTCTCCGGAACGTTGAGCCTGGAGCTTGAGTTCGATGCTGCCGACCCGGACCTACGTCCTGGGCCGAAGTTCAGCGTGGAGGAGTGCAAAGAGCGCGACATGACGTTCGCCGCTCCCATCTTCGTCCGGGCTCGGTTCATGAACCGAGCCACCGGCGAAATCAAAGAGCAAACCGTGTTCATGGGCGACTTCCCCATGATGACCGATAAGGGCACGTTCATCATCAACGGCACCGAGCGTGTGGTGGTGTCGCAGTTGGTGCGATCACCCGGTGTCATCTTTGCTCCCGGCCGTGATGCCAAGACCTTGGTATCAGGCACCGTGCATCCATACCGCGGAGAGTGGATCGAGTTCGACGTTGAGCAGAAGCCGGGCAAGGACGTCACCGCCGGCGCCCGCGTGGCCCGCAAGCGTCGCCTCTCGATGTTCGTCATCCTCCGTGCTCTCGGATTCACCGAGGACGCGTACCCTGGTTTCCTCGATCGCTTCGTCAACCACTTCTCGTTCCTCGAAGGTCAGTGGGAGAAAGAACAGGGGCTGTTCGCCACGCGCGAGGAAAGCCTCATCGAGATCTACAAGAAGGCCCGTCCGGGCGAGCCGCCCTCCATCGAGTCGGCCCGTGCCTACTTCGAGAATGCCTTCTTCAATCCCAAGCGTTACGACCTCACCAAGGTGGGCCGATACAAGCTCAACCGCAAACTGCATGTGGAGATCGAGAAGATCCGTGATCTCTTCGGTATCGACATCGAGGTTCCGGCCGATCAACTTCATGTGCTGTCGCCCGCCGAGATCCTTGCTACGTGCACTTACTTGTTGCACTTGGCGGACTCCAATGAGGGCTATCGCCTCGACGATCAGGACCACTTCGCCAACCGCCGTATTCGCAGCGTCGGCGAGCTGATTCAGAACCAGGTGCGGGTCGGCCTCAGCCGTATGGAGCGAGTTGTGCGTGAGCGCATGACCACTCAGGACGTGGAGGCCATCACTCCGCAAACACTGATCAACATCCGTCCCGTGGTGGCGGCCATCAAGGAATTCTTCGGCACGTCGCAACTGTCGCAGTTCATGGATCAGGTGAATCCGTTGGCCGGACTCACCCACAAGCGCCGCCTCAGCGCCCTCGGCCCTGGCGGTCTCAGCCGTGAGCGCGCTGGCTTCGAGGTACGAGATGTGCACTCCAGCCACTACGGCCGGATGTGCCCCATCGAAACTCCCGAAGGCCCCAACATCGGCCTGATCGGAAACCTGGCGTCGTATGCCCGGGTCAACGAGTTCGGGTTCATCGAGACTCCATATCGCAAGGTGGTAGAGGGACGCGTCACCGACGAGATCACGTTCCTCACCGCCGATGAGGAAGAGGAGTTCGTTATTGCCCAGGCCAACGCCGTGTTGGACGCCAAGGGCAACTTCACTGACGCCAAGGTGCTGGTACGCCGTGCCCCGCACGGTGCTCAGGTGCGTATCGGCGCCGGTGGCAACACGTACTCCTCCACCAACGAGGTCGATTACGTCCGCCCAACCGAGGTGGAGCTCATGGACGTTTCCACCCGCCAGATCGTGTCGGTGGCCACTGCACTCATCCCGTTCCTTGAGCACGACGACGCCAACCGTGCCCTCATGGGTGCCAACATGCAACGCCAGGCCGTGCCGTTGCTGCGCGCCGAAGCCCCGTATGTGGGCACCGGTGTAGAAGCCCGTGCCGCTCGCGACGCAGGCGACGTGGTGTTGGCCGAAGGCGACGGGGTGGTGAGCGAAGTATCCGGTGATCACGTCACCGTGCAGTACGACGACGCCAAGCTGGGCAAGAAGATCTATCGCCTCGCCAAGTTCCGTCGTTCCAACCAGAACACCTGTATCAACCAGCGCATCAAGGTGTTCGAAGGTGACCGGGTACGGGGCGATCAGATTGCCGCCGGCCAGGCCACGGTGTTGGCCGATGGTCCGTCCACCGACATGGGTGAATTGGCTCTCGGCAAAAACCTGCTGGTGGCCTTCATGCCGTGGGAGGGCTACAACTTCGAAGACGCCATCATCCTCAACGAGCGTCTGGTACGCGATGACGTGCTCACGTCCATCCACATCGAAGAGCACGAGGTGGATGCCCGCGACACCAAGCTGGGTGCCGAAGAAATCACCCGGGACATCCCCAACCTCAGCGAGGAGATCCTCAAGGATCTCGACGAGCGCGGCATCATCCGCATCGGCGCCGAAGTGGAGCCGGGCGACGTGTTGGTGGGCAAAGTCACGCCCAAGGGCGAAACCGAGCTCACCCCCGAAGAGCGTCTACTGCGCGCCATCTTCGGTGAGAAGGCCCGCGAAGTCCGTGACACCTCATTGAAGGTGCCACATGGTGAAACCGGCAAGGTCATCGACGTCAAGGTGTTCACCCGCGAGGACGGTCACGAACTGGCTCCCGGGGTGAACCAATTGGTCCGGGTGTACGTGGCCCAGAAGCGCAAGATCTCCGAGGGCGACAAGCTCGCCGGTCGCCATGGCAACAAGGGCGTCATCTCGAAGATCTTGCCGGTGGAGGACATGCCTCACACCGCCGACGGCATGCCTGTTGACGTCATCCTCAACCCGCTCGGTGTGCCCTCGCGGATGAACGTGGGTCAGGTACTCGAAGCCCATCTTGGCTACGCCGCCCGCTGGGGTTGGCCGGGCAACGAAAAGTCCACCGAGCCACTTCGTGGTACGGAGACCAAAACTCGTCCTACCACGGAGCCCTCCACCTGGGTGGCTACACCGGTGTTCGACGGAGCCCATTGGGACGAAGAGGGTGGCAAGCACGACACCATCCAGAAGGCGTTCCAAACGCTGCACGGCGAGGCCATCGACGGTGGTCGGCTCATGCACGACGACGGCAAGATCCAGTTGTACAACGGTCGCACCGGAGAGCCATACGACAATCGGGTCACCATTGGCTATATGTACATTTTGAAACT
>JANYHQ010000233.1 GCA_025358985.1 Acidimicrobiales bacterium | reverse complement strand
GGCCGAAGAGGTGGTGTTGCGGAGCTCCGAAGCTGTATGCGCGCATGCGGTAGCGCTGTGTTTGTTGGCGTTGAAGGGACAGGGTCTGAGCCAGTTGGAGACGTTTGCGTTCGCCGACGCCTATGGCGTTTGGGATGCCCTGGACGTGACGGAGACGGACTTCATCTTGGACATGGAGCCATCAGGGGCGGCGGTACTGCAATATGCGTGGCGATATGAGGGTTTACATGCGTTGGAGTGGGCGCTGGGGCTCAACAACCACTTGGTGTTCCCGGTGGATACGGTGGAACCGGCCCGGGCCTTGGAACTGTGTATCGAGCGGATCGCCACCCGGCCCGGTGACGAACTGCCGCAGTTGCGCAGTCCCAAGGAACTGCTTGATGCCATCGATGTGGCCCGCTGCCTGGAAGCCATCTCAGCCACGGCGGCGGCCCAGGCCCTACCTCCTCCCGCCGACATGCATCCAGGCGTGGTGTTCGAACGCAACGACGCACTCAACTGGATCATCACCCCACCCACCCCATTGCGTCGCGTGGAGCGCCGATTGCGCTGAGCGGGATGTGAACTTCACTCGATGTTGGTGCGACCCACCCATTTCGTCGAGTGGAGCGCCGATTGCGCTGAGCGGGACCAGAACTCCACTCGACGTAGGTGGCCGGTCAGAAGAACCGCTGCTTGGCCTTGCTGATGGTGAAGCCATGCTTACTGAGATTTCGACACGTGAGCCCCGTGGTGGCCGGCGTGCAGGAGAATGGTCCCCTACGCCAGGTGACGCCATATTTGACGGTGCGATACTGGCCCGCAATGGTGTCGCCCGCACATACCCCGCCGGGCCGTCCGGTGGCGTTCAGTTCCACATCGGAGCCCCAATCCAGCTCGCAGTCAGCGGGCTTAGGGGTGAGTTTGGCGGTGCTGTTGAGCACCGTGCAGCGCAGCACTTTACGAGAGCCGTCGTACAGACACTGGGTGTTGCCGCTCGGCGTTTGGAAGGTGTCGATCCCCGACTGCTGCGCCGACGCAGGCGCAGAGGACAGGGTTCCGAATGCGGCCCCGAGAGCGATGAACAGTGATGCAATGAGCGCAAGCCGTTTCATGTCCAAAACCTAGTAGCGATGGGGTTGGAACCACTCAACGGACCCCGTTGGGCGGTTGTGTTCACGGTGAACCAAGATACGGAGAACATGAAGCTCACTGATGCACTGCCGCTCACCTCCACCGGCTTGGTAGTGGCGCCGTCACGGGTGATGTTCGGACCGCACGAAACCAACCTGGGTCAGGCTCGGATGTTCAGCCATCGCCACGTTGCGTACTACGCCCGTCGAGCAGCCGGTGGCGCGGGGATCATCGTCACCGAGGAGGCCTCGGTGCATGCGTCGGACTGGCCGTACGAACGGGCCCCGTTAGCGTCCGCCTGCGGCCCGGGCTGGGCTGCCATCGTGGCCGGTGTGCGCGCAGTTTCCACCGATGCCGTGTTGTTGGCCGCACTGGGCCATAGCGGAGGGCAGGGCACCAGCCATTGGAGCCAAGGTGTGTTGTGGGCTCCGTCACCCGTGCCGGAAGTGGCCTCGCGTGAAGTTCCCAAGGTCATGGAGCAGGCCGATATCACGGCGGTAATCAGCGGGTTTGCCGCCGCCGCCACGTTGGCCGTGAGCAACGGCATGGATGGCGTGGAAATCAACGTAGGACAGTTCAGTCTGCTTCGTCAGTTCCTCAGCGGACTCACCAATATGCGCGCAGATGAGTACGGATCGGATCGATTGCGCATGGTACGAGAGGTGCTGATTGCGGTGCGCGCCGCCGTTGGGCCCGCAGTGGTGGCGTTGCGGCTCAGCGTGGACGAAATGGCACCATGGGCGGGCATCGTGCCTGATGCCGGAGCGGCATTGGCCGTGGAATTTGCTGCGCTGGTTGATCTCATCACGGTGGTGCGCGGGTCCATTTATACGGGATGGGCCACTCGGCCCGATATGCAGGTTGCGCAAGGGTTTGCCATCGATTTGGCCCGCCAAGTGCGTACCGCCCTTCACGAGGCCGGGTCCCCGGTACCTGTAGTGGCGCAAGGCTCCATCGTGGACTGGCAGCAGGCGGAGTGGGCCATCACCGATGGCGCTGCTGATGCTGTAGAGATGACCCGCGCCCAACTGGCCGATGCAGAGCTCGTTCAGAAACTGCGAGCCGGAGTGGCGGCCCAGATTCGCCCGTGTGTGCTGTGCAACCAAATGTGCAAGGTGCGAGACAACCGCAACCCCATCATCTCGTGTGTGGTTGACCCATCCACTGGCCATGAAACCGATGAGCCGTTCGTAGTGTTGCCTGCGCGTATCCCGCACATGGTTACCGTGGTGGGCGGTGGGGTGGCGGGCATGGAAGCGGCGCGTACGTTGGCGTTGCAGGGCCATAGCGTCACCCTGGTGGAGGCATCGGCCGGCCTTGGTGGAGTGCTGGTAACTGCCTCGCACGGGGCGCAACGCACCCAGCTCGGAGTCATAGCCATCTATCTGGAATCAGAGTGTTTTCGGCTGGGAGTCAGCATCGAGCTGAACCGTACGGTGACTCCCGCTGACCTCCACCGTATGCGTACAGATGGAGTGGTGATCGTGGCCACCGGAGGTCGACCGGGGGAATTGCCGTTCGAGGTGGAAGGTGATGTAACGGTGGTGGATGCCACTGAGGTGCTCAAGGGTGCGGTGCTGGCCCAGGGGCCGGTGGTGGTGTGGGACCCTATTGGTGGGCCCATTGCAATATCGGTGGCCGAGCTGCTGGCAGGCCATGGACACCATGTCACCCTGGTGACCCCTGACATGCTGGTGGGCGAGAAGCTGGCCCTATCCGGTGACATGGCCCCCTCGCAGGTCCGTCTGCACGGGGCAGGCGTCGTGCTCGTGAAACGAGCGCTTGGACGTCGGGCACACGGCGGCGGCTTCGACGTGGAAGACCGTTTCAGCGGCATGTTGTCCACCATTGCAGCAACGTCGGTGATCACCTGCGGACACCGTGTGCCCAATGACGATATGGACCCGGATGAACATCTCGCCCAGGTGGGGGATCGAGTGGCACCGCGCACCATCCATGAGGCCATCCTGGAGGGGCGGCGAGCGGCATCGAGCCAACTATCGGCGGGCGTCGCCCCCGTGCCACACTGAGCAGCGTATGGGCCGCTATCGATATCTCTTCTCGCCACTGCGGCTGGGCCCCGTCACCGTGCGCAACCGCCTGGTGTTCAGTGCCCATCTCACCAACTACGCAGCCAACGGGTTGCCCACTGAACAGCACGCTGCGTACTACGCCGCGAGGGCCGAAGGTGGTGCAGGGCTCATCATTACCGAGGAGCACTCCACCCATCCCACGGACTGGCCATACGAGAAGCTGATCCACGGGTTTCACCGTGAGGTGATCCCCGGCTATCGGCGTATTACTGAGGCTGTTCATCGCCACGGCACTCCCATTTTCGCCCAGATCAACCACAACGGTGGGCAGGCCAGTTCCATGTACTCACGGCTGCCTGTATGGGCTCCGTCACCCGTGGCCGATCCGTTGTTTCGTGAGGTGCCCAAGGCAGTCAACCATCGCGAAATTGCCGACATCGTGGCCGGGTATGCGTTGGTGGCCGGGCATTGCAAAGAGGGTGGGTTCGACGGTGTGGAACTGCAGTGCAGTCACAGTTCCATCGTGCGTGGCTTTCTGTCTGGCGCTACCAATAAGCGCACTGATGATTACGGCGGCACGTTGGAAAACCGGGCCCGTTTACTTATCCAGATCGTGGCTGCTGTTCGCGAGGCCATCGGACCCACCCTGGCCCTTGGTGTTCGGCTGTGCGGGGATGAGCTCATCGAAGGCGGCACCACCATTGATGAGGCGGTGGCGGTGGCTCGGATGTGTGAGGCGACGGGGCAGGTGGACTACATCAACACGTCCATTGGGGTGGCCACGTCAACGTTGTTCATGATCGAAGCATCAATGCACATACCGCCCGGGTATGCGCTGT
>JANYHQ010000197.1 GCA_025358985.1 Acidimicrobiales bacterium | reverse complement strand
CACGGCCTATGTTCCCCTGTTCATATTGCCAGCGTACGTATCATTGGCGCGAGTGCCCCGCTCGTTGCTGGAAGCATCGAGTGACCTTGGTGCCAAACACTGGCGGCAACTGGCCACCGTCACCATGCCATTGGCCCTTCCTGGCATCATCACCGGAGCCGTGTTGGTGGGTGTTCTGTCGGTAGGCGAGTTCATCGTGCCGGCAGTCCTCGGCGGAGGCAAGGTGCTGTTGCTGGGAAACATCCTGGCGGAGCGCGGCGCAGGCCGTGATCAACCCCTCGGTGGCGCCATCACCTCCTTCATGCTGATCACCTTCGCCGCCGCCGGTGCCATGGTTGCGTTGTTGCGACGCCGATCGGTTGATAATGCGTGAACGCGGCCGAGTGGCTTCCACTGCTCTGGTCGCCGTCCTAGTGGTGTTGTATTCGCCACTGCTGTTCTTGGTGGTGGCCAGTGTCAACATCAACCCCCTGTCCACCACCTGGCGGGGCTTCACCACTCGGTGGTACTCCGATGCATTCGCCGATCCGGCACTGCGCGCAGCAGTAGGGGTCAGTCTGCGTTTGGCTCTCTCTGCGGCTGCGCTGGCAGTGTTGGTGGGCACGGCGGCTGCAGTGGCGGCCAGGCGCTCACGGTGGCTCATCCGAATCAACTCCATCGTGGCCACGGGTCGGATTGCCACTCCCGAAATCATCATCGCCACGGGACTCAAAGCAGCACTCTCCACCGCAGGTGTGGCGTTCGGTTACCGTCCCATGCTCATTGCCCACGTGGCGTACCTATCAGGGTTCGTGATGCTGATTGTCAGCGCCCGTGCGGCCGGCTCACTGGTCTCGCTGGAGGAGGCCGCGCTCGATCTGGGCGCCACCCGCTGGCAGATGCTGCGCCACGTGGTGTTACCCGACCTTCGACCGGCCATCGTGTCTGCGGGTTTGCTGGCCTTGGCCTTTTCCTTCGACGACGTGGCGCTGTCACTGGCCCTGCGAGGGCCGCACGACACCACCGTGCCGATTTACATCTTTTCCGCCGTTCAACGGCGAGTTACACCATCAATCCACGCCATCGGTGCGTTGGTCATTGCCCTCGGCGTCGTGACGTTCGCAGCCGCCGCGTTGGTGAATCGGGCCATCACTGGTGCCGATCATCGAATCGCCGTCCGCCAGTAAAACGCCGCTCATATTGATATCAATCGCGCACGAATCCAAGCAGCGAAGTCCGGCTCAGAGAAGTGGCCCGCAGCAAGGCCGTACACCGCTAGGTATTTCTCGTCTTGCGTAGCGTCAATGTCGTAGCCGTTGACTCTGAGAAAGAGACGGCACACGACATACCCTGTTCGTTTGTTTCCATCTAGAAACGGGTGATTGTTCACCAGGCCAAAGGCGAGTGTGGCAGCGAGGGCGGGGAAGTCGGGAGGTGGGTCCCCATACTGCCAAGCAAATTGCGGGCGGGCCAAAGCAGACTCGAGAAGCCCGCCATCTCGTGTACCAACAGCGCCCCCATGCTCGGCGAGTTGACGTTCGTGAATCGCCTCAGCTTCGAATACGGAGATCCAAAGCGGTTCTTTCACTGAGCCAATCGTCGCAGTACATCCCGATCTTCTCGCATTAGTTGCTCGGCCAGCTCCATACGGCGCGAGAACTCGGGGTCGAATGGCGTGAGCTCAATACCATTCGGAGTCTCCACCACTTGAAGCATGTCACCGCGACTTACACGCAGGCGCTCCAAGAGCTCCTTTGGAAAGATCACGCCAGTGGAGTTGCCAATTGCTGTCAGCTTCAGAGTGCTCATGCCGCTCCTCCCTTGTTGTAACTAATGTATAACACATGGTGGGGTCACTCAGATGTGGTCACGGGGAATTACCCGGTTGAATCGTCGTTCGGCGAACAGTTCCTCTGCGTCATAGGCCGAGAGGCGCGCTTCCATGAAGAACGAGTGCTCATCACAATTCATCACGATGTCTGATTCCACCCGCACATCCCACTCACCGCGCCGGTACGTGGCCCGACACTCCACCGTGGCCTGGGCACTGAGCGGCTCGCCGTCCACCACCGAAGACCCCCGCACTCTGGTGAACGACTGCTCGGTGCCCACGTCGTCGAGGACATACACGCCGTCATCTCGGGACGCCACGAAGTCGGTGCGACGGGCTCCGAGATCTCGGTTCACATGACGCGTCTCGGACCCCTCTCGGAGCATGGTTACCGAGCCCCGTACGGCATCTTCGGGCGATTCGAACACATCAGCGGGCAAGGCAACGACGTTAGCATGAACGGGTAAATCGATCACCGAGGCGTGCTCGTACACCGTGAGCGTCACTGTGTTCGGAGAGGGCCAGATCATGGGCCAGTAGCTGGTGGAGATGGCCACCCGCAGGCGCTGCCCCATGGGCACCGTATGAGCAATGGCCTTCAACTCCACCTCTATGTCATAGGGGTGTCCCGGCACAAGGGTTTCGGGCGTCTCGTGGCTGTCTCGATGGCAGAGATTGAGTACGCCGTAGCTCAACCGTTCCACCGCTCCGTCTGGATGTACTGCGCTCAGGCGCACCGCCACCATCGCCACTGGTTGATCGCTGGAAAGCCGCAAGCGCGCATAGGATCGGCCGGCCAGATGTATGGGATGGGACAGCACGTCCGTGTCGTACGGGAGTGAACCGGCGTCGTCGTAGCGTTGATCCAGGGCCAATTCCGGTGCAATCTTTCCCAGTCCGTATGCGCACCACTGACCGGCCCCCGTTCCGGTCGTCTGCGGTGAGCACACCGATGTCGTGGACTCAACCTGATGCGCAGAGTTCAACCCAGTGAGCACACCACCCTGGCCGAGTTGCATGGTGGTCATATCGGCCCGGGCCAGAGCCCACGAGTCGAACCCAATCCAACTGCCCCGTCTTTCGGGGATGTGCCCCTCGGGCTGATGCGACTGTTGGAGCCACATACGCATGGCGGGATCTCGTTCTACGCCAGTGTCTACCCCGCGCAACCATCGATCCCACCAGCGGGTGGCTTCTTGCAGAAACCCAATTGCCGGGCCTGGCACCCCGTCTTGGGGATACTTGTGCCCCCAGGGCCCCACGATGCCCTTGCACATATCCAGGTTCTCCACCAGATCAAACACGGCCGCCGTATACCCATCCACCCAACCGCTCACCGCCAGCACCGGGATCTGGATGGCCGAGTAGTCCTCCACCACCGAACCGTGCTTCCAGAACGCATCGCGTCGCTGATGCTCTAGCCAGTCGGCGGGGGCCAACTCGGCGTGTTCGATCCGGTTACGCCATATCTGACGCCAGTTATCACGCCCCACGATCTCGGGGTCGGGAGGAAACCCATTCATGGTGAAGAAATAGGCGCCCCATTCCAGGTTTTCTTCGTTGAGACAACCTCCAGTGAAATGCACATCTCCGTGGTAGCGATCAACGGTGGAACAGAGCGAGATCACTGCCTTCAACGCTGGCGGACGGCGGGCCGCGATCTGCAATCCATTGAATCCACCCCACGAGATACCGATCATGCCCACCGACCCCGACGACCACGCTTGCGTGGCCAACCACTCAATGACCACCATGGCGTCATCCTGTTCGCGCTGCGCGTATTCATCCTCCACCAACCCATCGGAGTCGCCCATCCCCGCAATGTCTACGCGCGCACAGGCGTAGCCGTGGGCGGCGAACCAACGATGCATGGCCTCATCGCCGAGTCGGGTGCCGTCCCGACGGCGATACGGGATGTACTCCAAAATGACGGGCACCCGCTGTTGGCGGGCCGCTCGGGGTAGGAACAAGCGCACGGCCAATCGTCTACCGTCGCGCATGACGATCCACTCGGTTTCGATCTCGTCGATGAGGTCCTGAACGTCTTCGTGCATAGCGATCCGCAGACGTTACCGCCGCCAGATCCGGCCCTAGCGCTGAGGCTGCGTGAGGCCGGTCCCGCACGACTCGCGAACGCGCAACTGACCCCTCATCCGTACCACTCGGGGCGGATGATCGGGCTCATTGATGCGCTGCACCAGCAAGTCCACGGCCCGGCGACCGATCTCCTCGGCTGGTTGCGCCATCGTGTTGGCCAGCAACAGCATGTAGCCCTGCGCCGATGTGGCGGACTCGATGCCGTGGACGATGCCACTGAATTAGTGGTTGGCGATGTCGGACAATGCCACACCGACACTCATGGTGGATGACCGGGCCAGGGAACGGGCGATGGTGTTGGGTGAATAACCCAATGTGCGTATGGCTTGATTCACCCGTTCGGCGGTAGTGGTACGCACCGAGCGAGTTTCGTTGAGTACATGGGAAACGGTGGACTCTGACACATCGGCCAGTTTGGTCAGCGCCAAGGAGTGGCGGTGGCCCGAGCGGCGGCGTGGGCAAACCAACTGGTGATCATGGACGAGCCCACGGCGGCACTGGGGGTGAAGGAATCGGGCATGGTGCTCGAACTCATCCGCAGTGTGCGTGACCGTAGGCTTTCAGTAATCCTCATCAGCCACAACATGCCGCATGTGTTCGAAGTGGCGGATCGAATTCACATCCAACGCCTAGGTCGCCGGTCCACGTTGGTGACCCCCAAGACCCACACCATGAGCGAAGCAGTGGCCATCATGACCGGCGCCGCGTCCGTCGAATAGGTGATTCTTCAAAAGATGCAGGTTTGACCCCAGCGACACGTGGGCACAGGTCGGTCACGAACTACCACCGATTGAACTACCACCAAGGAGTTGCTATGGGAGCTATGGACGAACTCAAGGGACGGGCCAAGTCGGCCGTCGGGGAACTCACCGACAATGACGAGTTGAAGGATGAAGGCAAGGCCGACAAGGCATCAGGCAAGGTCAAAGACGCAATCGATACCGTGTCGGACAAGGCCAAGGACGCCGCCGAAGCGCTTCGCAAGAAGATGGACTGATCACTCAGCCCTAGCAGGAACAACGTTGTTACTGGGGGGTCCTTTGGAGTGGGGCTCCCAGTGGCGCGCTAGTTGGTGAACCCGATGGCGTCGCCGTTGGTGATGTCGAACAGATGGATGCGAGTGGTGTCAACGGGAAGCGTGACTTGGTCGCCTACGGCCACCATGTGGCGGGGATCCATAGACACGATGATCATGGATGTGTCCTTGGTTCCGGTTTCGATGCCATCGTCGGTTTGTTTCACCAGTGGGGAGTCGATGGTG
>JANYHQ010000083.1 GCA_025358985.1 Acidimicrobiales bacterium | reverse complement strand
GTGGCTGACCACCGAGGACTTCCTCGATGCGTTGGACCGACGCCTACAGCTGGCCATGCGGTAGCGGCCGAGTCGCGACCGCAGGGAGTCGTGAGGCCGGGCGAGCACCGAAGCGCAGCGGCGGAGCGCAGCCCCAATGCTTTAGCCTGGTGAGGGTGGCACCCGCATCGTTGCTTTAGTCAGTACGCTGATGATGTGCACTCAGAGTGGAGCGCACTACGCAGGGAGCTCCGATGGGAAACTCGTTCTTCTGGCTCACCGCTTTCATCGGTTTGATTTGTGGACTAGTGGGCTGGACTCTGTGTCACTTCTGGGGTTGGCGGACCCCGGAGGAGCAGGTGGTGCGTCGCATCGTGGAGGAGTCCGGTGGGTCCGAGGCACTTGAGCAGGACGCCGCCAACCATCCGCCCGAGGACCATGCCAAGGACGCAGAAATCGTCCGGCTGCAGGGGTTGTTGGCATCGGCGCCACTACCGGCAAACCAATCAACGGCGGACGCAACGCAGGCTCGATTGGACGCCGCCGAAGCCGCTGCTGCGCAGCACCTGAACGTGATCGCGGCATTACAAGGTGAGCTGTCAATGCTGGCGCAACCGTCGCTGAGCCCTCCGGTTGACGAGCAACCCCAGCCGACATCGGAAGCTCTTGAAGCCGTGGTAAGTGGTTGGTCGGCTCGGGTGGCTGAACTCGACGCACTACTGGCTCGCCAACACCACGAACAGGAGCAGGCCCAAGCCACTTCCGCCGCCCAGGCCGAAGCCGCCAAAGCGGCAAATGATGAACTGCGCGTAGAACTGGGCGGGCTCCAGCAGCGGATGATTGATCTCCAGTCCGCCCATGGCGAGACCCTCACCGTCGTCAATGATCGGTGGACGACGTCGGAGACCGACGCCGCACACCTGCGCACCATGGTGGCGTCGTTGCAGTCAAACGGTGAGCGGGCTGTATCGGACTGGCGAACCCGATACGCCGCCCTGGAGGCCGAGGTTGGACGGGCCCGAGAATGGGAGGGCAGGTACCGGGCGCTGGAAACAGAGCGAGACCGTATGCGCGCTGACCTAGAGGCACGTTACCGAGCATTGCAGTCAGGTATCGATGTGCCCGCACCGGATAACCTCGTGGTGATCGAAGGTATTGGCCCCAAGATCAGCTCTGCGCTCATCAGCGATGGCATCACCCGTTTTGTCGATATCAGAGACGCCGATGAGACTCGCTTACGGGCCGCCATCAAGAAGGCGGGAATTTCCTTTGCGCCCAGCGTGACCACGTGGGCCGAACAAGCTGGCTACTTGGTGGACGGAGACACCGACGGATTTCGACGCTTCGTGGATCGCTTATCGGCAGGGCGGCGTCCGCCAATTCGCCGCACTGCGGCCGCGATGGTGGACGGGGCGGTCATCGAACTGCCGGCCAGTGACGAAGTCCCCATTGCTATCGATGCCACAGGACCACGTCAGGAGGACGCGCAATGAGCTTCGATGCGAATCCGCCCGAGGCAAGTCCGGTGCGCGTTCAACGTACAGTGATCGAGGAGGTGACGCTGCGGCGTCGGCGCAATTTCGTACCACTGTTGCTGTTACCGATCGTAGCGGTGGGTGCTGGTGTGGTGGGTGCCACCGGAACTCGGGGCCTGCACAACCAACTCAAGAGCGACACACTGTCGGAATTGTCACCAGAACTCCGAGCGGTGGTGAAACGGTCCGTCACCATTGGTGGCGCGGGCACGCGGTTGGTGCTGCGCGGCACTGTGGAGTCCCAAGCCCAAAGCACGGCTATTGCTCGGGCGGCGGCCCGGGCCAGGGTGCTGTCGCAGGGTGACATCGTCAACGAGATCGTGGTGAAACCTGCTGCGGCTGCGGTCACCACGATGGCCGCCAAGCCGGCGCCTGCCACGTCGGTGCCTGCCACGTCGGTGCCGCCGAGCACCACAACAGTTCTTTCTGCGCTCCCTGGCGTACCGTCGACAACCCTGGCCAGCGATGCGCCGGGGGTATCAGCTGGCCCATCTGGCCCCGCCAAGGCCACCGTAGGAACCCCCGCGTACACCGGCTGAGGGTCGCACCCAATTCGTTGCCCACCTCCGCCCATTTCGTCCCATTCGTCGAGTAGAGCGAGGATTGCGCTGAGCGGGCTCGATGCTCCACTCGATGGTGGGGTGCACGGGGGTCAGCGGGTGAGGACCATGCAGCGCCAGATGCCTTGTTCAGCGGTTGACTCCAGAGTAAGCCCCTGTGCCTCGTAAACGGAGGTGATGTGGTCCACCTGAGTGTCGATGAGCCCAGCCAACACAACGTGACCCCCGGGGGCCACCCGCTCCACGATGTGTTCGGCCAACGCAACCAGCACCGGGGCCAAGATGTTGGCGAGCACCAGCGTATAGGTCCCGGACACGGCCGCTACGGGGGTGGTAGTAGCGACCACCGCGGACAACACATTCGACAATGCCGCGTTAGCTCGGGTGACTCGTACCGCCTCATCCTCGATGTCCACCCCGAGTACCGACGATGCTCCCAGCAGCGCCGCCGCCACCGACAGCACGCCACTACCGCAACCCACATCGAGCACCGACATGCCTGGGGTCACCAATCTGGGAAGCAGTTCCAGTATCAGTGCCGTGGACGGATGAGCGCCCGTGCCAAATGCGCGGCCAGGGTCCAACGCCAACACGATGTCATCCGGACCAAGGTTGGGGCTGCGCTCCACCGCTTCGCTTCGGTGCTGGCCCGGCCGCCCTACTGTTTTTTTCCACGCCGGCACCAACAAGAACTTGCCGATACGGGTCACCGGGAAATGTTCGCGCCAAGCATCGAGCCACTCTGCTCCGTGCACAACATCCACCACCGGGTGCCAACTCATCGGCAAACAACTCAGCGCGCTTACTGCCTCGTCCTCAGACGGAAAGCCGCAGACAAGGGTGACGTCGCCATTGGGCAGGGGGTGCTCGGCGATGCCGGTGGTGCCAAGGTTCCACAACTCGCCCGACACCCAGTCCAGCTCACGCACGCTCACCGTGACCCGCACCGTGGGCCACGTTGGCTCGACGGCGGCGCTCACTGGCGGTGTCGGGCTTGAGACTCACGGACGAGGATGGCCAACTTACGCTTCTCCTCGGCGGCTGATCGCACATCCTGCTTGCGGGCCAGATGAGCCAGTTCGCTCTCCAGTTTGCGCCACGCATCGAGTCGCAACACATCCAACGTGCCGTCGGCCAGCGCCGCCCGGATCGCACACTGCGGCTCGTTGCCATGGGTGCAGTTGGCGAAGCGACACTGCGCAACCAACTCCTCGATGTCGGTAAACGTGGCGGCCAAACCTTCATCGGCATCCCACAGTGCCAACTCGCGTAGCCCTGGAGTGTCGATCAGCATGGCGCCCCCGGGGAGCACCACCAACTCGCGGTGACTGGTGGTGTGGCGACCCTTGGCATCGCCTTCGCGCACTCCGCCGGTGGCCATACGCTCCTCGCCGAGCAGGGCGTTGGTGAGTGTTGACTTGCCTGCTCCGGACGGTCCGAGCAGGGCCAGGGTGGTTCCTGCCCCCAGCCACGGTTGCAATTGGGCCACGC
>JANYHQ010000068.1 GCA_025358985.1 Acidimicrobiales bacterium | reverse complement strand
GCAAAGCTGACCGTGGCCTGTTCGGTGGCGTAGTTCACCGTAGCCTCCACCCCATCGAGCTTGTTGAGCCGCTTCTCGATCCGAGCTGCGCACGACGCGCATGTCATACCGGAGATGTCGAGACGAATTGTCTCGTGTGGGGAATCGATATGGGTCGACACGGTCACGAGGCAGCCTGTTGATCGGCTTCGTATCCGGCTTCACTGATGGCAGCACGGATCGAGGATTCATCCAGTGCATTCCCAGTGACCACCACCAATTTCGTTTCCAGATCGATCGCCACATCAACGACACCGGACACCTTGGCGATCTCCTCGGTGACTGCAGCCACACAGTGACCGCATGTCATGCCGGGTACAACAAGATTAAGAACGGAGGCGGGCGTGGTCATGATGGGCTCCCTAGTGTAAATCTTGACGTTCTATACCCTAGGGGGGTACCCTTCGCTTGTCAAACGGTTCCGTCGGGACCTCGACATGGAGCTTGTATGAAACCCGGATATGCAGGCAATCAGGCCGACCACCTCGCCCGACTGCGGCGAATCGAAGGCCAGGTTCGTGGGCTGCACCGAATGGTGGAGGAAGAGGCGTACTGCATCGACGTGTTAACGCAGATTGCCTCCGTCACCAAAGCACTTCAAAGCGTCGCCGTGCGTCTCCTCGATGAACATCTCCACCATTGCGTATCGAGTGCGATTTCACAGGGTAAAGGTGACGGTGCAGCGAAGATCACCGAAGCCACAAAAGCCGTTGAACGCCTTCTGAAGTCATGAACGCCATCTGGGACCGGAGATCTACTGCTTCGCCAGCAACGCCTTCATTTCCTTGATCTCGGCCTCCTGAGAGGTGACGATGGAATCGGCCAACGCGATGGCGGCCGTGTCCTTGCCCGTTGTCTGCTCAACGTTTGCCATGGTGATGGCGCCCTCATGGTGGGCGGTCATCGTCTCTAGGAACTTTCGGTCCAAGGCTGCACCAGACAGAGCCGAAAACGATGCCATCTCCGTCTTCGACATCATTCCCTGACCTCCCATGTCCATCCCCGCCATTGTTTCAGGGGCTCCCCATGCAGTGAGCCATGCACGCATCTGCTCGATTTCGGGTGACTGCGCTGCTTTGATCCTCTCCCCCAGCGCCTTCACCTCGGCGCTGGAACCTTTGTCCATGACCAACTGCGCCATTTCCACCGCCTGGGTATGGTGCGGGATCATGCTCTGGGCAAACGTCACATCGGCGTCGTTGTGGTCACTGGATGCGTTGACAGTGAGCGTTGTTTCAGGCGCAACCACCGCAGGAACTGAGGTAGCGGCGCCCGAACCGCTTGAACATCCGGCGGCCGTGAAGAGCGCAACTACGCTGATGGCTATTGCAATTCGATGCTTCATGGCACGAACGGTACCAGCGACTCTGCCGTAGTCCGACACCCTGTCGGAGGTTCGTGGGCAGAGGCCGTAGTACCTTGCAGCGGTGGATTCTGGAGACCGCGCACTGAATCGACGCAACCCTATCGTTACGCATGTCACCATCCTGGTCGTTGCGCTCAGCGTCGTATTGCCCGCCACTCCAGTTCTCGCCGCCAAGCGCACAGACCCCAAAATCGACGTATTGCGCCAAACGCGCGACGCGGTGTCCAAGGACCGACAGCGGTCGGCCGCTCGTGTCAACGCATTGAAGTCTTCCACCCGCAAATTGGCTGAGTCGTTGAGTGTGTTGGCAGGGGCAAAAAACGAACAAATCATCCGAGCCGACGAAGCGGCGAACTCTGAAGCTCAGGCAAACACTGACGCACGGTTGGCAACGGTGCGTCTGGAACTTGCCCAGCAACGTGTAACCGAGGCTGAGCGGCAACGTATGCGTAGTGCGGTCAACGCATATACGGGCTCGGCAACTAAGTTCGCAGTCGAATCCTTGGAACGCGATGATCTGAACCTCGCTGGCCGTCGCTCCACTTATCTGTCGGTGGCCATGGGTGTGGCCGCCGACGAGTCCGACCGCCTACGCGCCGCTCGCCAGGACCGAGACATCGCTCTCACTGATGCCCAAGTGAAACGTCGACAGGCGACTGCGAAGCGCAAAACCACCGCAGCGCAACTCCGAGCGCTCCAAGCAACAGAACGTCAACGCAGCCGATTGGCCGATGCCGCCGAGACCCGTTTGGAGCGGGCCCTCTCGGAAGCAGAGTCACTTGCTGCGCTAGATACGAAGGTATCGTCGGAGTTGACTCGCCGCCAAGATGTGCTCATTGCGGCCATTCAAGCCGACGATGCCCGAGCGTTGAAACTGCGTCAGCTGCTGGCTGCCAAGAAGTCGCCGATCGCCAGACTCCTTCCGCCCGCCGTACCGGACCAACCCGTTGTGCGAGCAGTGGAACCCCCTGCCGGAAGTCTCACTTCGGTCTACGGCATCACCGTCGACGCGTCACTGGCCGAGCCCCTTCGACAACTCATCGACGCCGCCGCGTCCGACGGAATCACCCTACGAGGAGGCGGCTACCGCAACCCAGCACAACAGGTGGCGCTGCGACGCGCCCATTGCGGCTCCAGCGACTTCGCCGTCTACCAAGCCCGTGCGTCGTCGTGTGCCCCTCCGACGGCACGGCCCGGTCAGTCGATGCACGAACAAGCTATGGCGATCGACTTCACGGCCAACGGTTCGCTCATCAACAGCCGAGGCAGCGCCGCATTCCAGTGGCTGAAGGCGAACGCCGGCCGCTACGGACTGCAAAATCTTCCGAGCGAACCGTGGCATTGGTCCACCAACGGCAATTGAACATCCCGCTCAGTTGACCGTGATCGACACCTTCATACCCAGCTTGTAGTGAGTGGGTTGATGGCAACCAATCTCGTAGCTCCCGACCTTGTCAAAGGTGAAGGAGAGCTTTTTGGTTTGACCGGGTTTCATACTGACTCTGTCCTTTTCGTCCGCCATGGCCATGTTGCCCATGCCCGACATCTCCTTCTCATGCGCCGCTTGATCGCTGGGCGTACCGATCAGTGCCTCGTGCAACACCCTGCCCCTGTTGACGAACGTGAATACCACGGTCTCACCTTTGCGAACCTTCAGCGTGGTTTTGGGCGAATACGCATTGTCAGTGAGTAACAAATTGACCTTGCGCGGACCGCTGAGTTGTGCCGTAGAAGCAAGCGGCGGCAGCAACAAACCAAGCAACACCACGAATGGGATACTGATCAACCGTTTCTTCATGGCCATATTCTGATGGTTCCCACCCCCTTAAGTTGCGCAACTTTCTCCACGGCATCTCAGCTGAACGGAAAGCTATTCTCTCAACGTTGTTTTGAAGTGGGTATGGGCATCAAGGACCATGGGTTTCGAACACTGGTCCCGTACGCTACGGCAGCAATGAACTGGGACGAACTCGACCAAGTACAGGCGTGTGCTGGTCGGCCGGGATGGGTGCGTCGCTGGCACCTCCGGGTGTGCGTCGCCAGCACCGGGTCGTACCCGTTCGATGCTGGTGAGCCGGGCGCGCCGATTGGCGAGATGGCGTCTGTAGTCGTGCCGGTCGGTTTGTCAGTTGGTATCAGCGGCGCTGGTTTTCGCGGAACGACGTATGATTTTTCTACCGCTGGATTCCCATGCGTTCATTCCGCCGCTGAGCTCGGTGACGTTGTTATACCCAAGGTTCAGCAGAGCTCTGGCTGCGATGGCTGACATTCGTCCGCTGCGGCAGTACACCAAGACGGGCTTGTCCTTGAAGCCTGCGAGTTCTGCGGATCGTCGGACGATGTCGGTGTAGGCGACGAATCGGTCGGTCATCGGCAGTTCTCCGTCATAGGGGACGTGCACGTTCAAGAGGACCCGTTGCGGGTCGTCCATCAGCCGATCGAACTCGGTGGGTCCAACGGCGTTAACCGTGGGCACGACCATGCCATCGTGGGTGACGGACCTCCGGGATGTCCCAGTGGCTTGCACGGCGGAGTGGTCCATGCCCGGCATCGCGGTGAAGAGGTAAACAACGAACAGGACAAAGGGACCAATGATCAGGATCTGTAGGCGTCGTCGAGTGCGACGGGCGCTCGGCCAAGTACGAAGGATTCGGCTTATGCGGCTTCGGATGGTGCTCACCCCATTGATACTACAATGTGTCGTATAGTCGAGATGTGAGCAAGTTCAAGGGCAAACCGGGCAGGCATACCCCTCGGAAGGGCGCCGCCCCGGAGCCGAGTCAACCGGGCCCGTTGACACCCCCGAAAATGGACAGCTCGCCGCTGCTCCCAGCACCTCCTGCTGGGAATTCGCGCGACACCCCGCGTCGTCGTCCTGCGCAGTTGACGGGGTTCAGACCAGCCTGGCATCGGTGGGTGGCCGTGGCCCTTCTCTTGCTGGCACTGTTGATCATTGGTGTGAACGATGCCATGAGATTCACCTCGATCGTGTTACTGCCGGGTGGTCACAGCGAGTTGTACCTGCTGTTGGGTTTGGTCGTAGGTGCGTTCAGTGGACGGTTCTTCGGTATCTTCGATCGGGAACTGTGAAGTGCGGGCGTTCATCCCGGCTCCACCCGGCAATCGTGTCGGGATTGGTCCGATGCAACTCAATGCTTATGGGTTGATGATTGCGCTAGGGGTGCTGGTCGCCGCTTCAGTGACTGCTCGGTTATGGCGTCAACGGGGTGGTCACTCCGACGACGTCAGCGCAGTGCTGTATGTCGCAGTGCCAGCCGGCGTGGTCGGCGCCCGTACCTACCACGTCATTACTTCTCCCCGTCAGTACCTAGACCATCCCTTTGATGTGGTGAAGGTATGGGAGGG
>JANYHQ010000199.1 GCA_025358985.1 Acidimicrobiales bacterium | reverse complement strand
CCGGTCGGCGGCGGGCTGGGGAAGGCCTCGCAGTGCGGGCTTCAGTTCCTCTTCGAACACCTTGGTGAGCTTCGCCGCATCCTCCGCGCCGGCGCCACCCCCGGCGATGGCCGTGCGCATGGAAGCCAGCTTGCGTACGGGCCCGGCAGCCGCCTTGAACAACGTTCCCGCTTGAACAATGTCGGTCACGAACATGGCAATGTCCAACGCCAACCAGAACAACGACGGGTCGGTTTGGGCAATGGACCGGGCCCGGTCAAGATCGGTATTGGCGGCTGATGCCGCCACGCCGTATTGCTCCACGCTCTCGAGTGTCTTGGCGGCGGAGATGCCCACTCCTACTCCGGTCGCCGCGCCAGCAACCACCAAGGCTCCGCCCGCAGTTGCCACGGTGGCCACCACCAGGGCCGCAATCGATATGGCGGCCAGTGCCATGTCCACGTTGCTCTTGTCCGACGCCACTGCCTTGGCCTTGTCGTCCACGAACCGTTCCTTGAGCGATCCAGGCGTAGCGGCCATTTGCATCTTGGCCACCGCCATCACGCTCGGTAATCCGTAGATGGACAACTTTCCGCTGGCCAGATTCTGCTTGGTGGAGGCGATGTTGGCCCGCTTCTTGTCGAGCTCCGCGCGCGCAATTCCGGCTGCCGCCGGTGATTTTGCGGCCTGGGACAATGCATTCATCTCAAATGGCTTGTTGCGATATGCAGCAAGGATGGGATACGTCGCCAGGTGTTTGTCATAGAGCTGCTCGTACTTCTGGACCGCGGCGATGAATGACGCATCGGAGTGCACTGCCTTGTCAGTGATTTCACGGTCTTGCTGGGCCTCCATGGGACCGCGCTCGCGCTTGAACTTCTGGGCCAGGGAGATTTGCAGGTTGGCCACCGCGGCATCGGCTTCCACGAGTTCCTTGGCCGCCTTGGCCATGTTTGCCATGTCCTTGGTGGCGGTGAACTTGGGGTCGCCCTTGGCATCGTTGCCAAAGCCGTAACGCACCATTTCGTCGTTGAGAGCTTTGGTGCTCAAGTCGAGCATGTTGGTGATGCTGGCGTTGGCCGTCGCAGAGAACTCCACAACGGCCTTGGTCTCCTCGTCGCCGATCTTGGCCAGCTCTTTGTCCATCGCGGCGCGCACCTGACCCTGAGACGCTGGACCGGCCGCTTCGACCTCCTTGACAAATGCAGCGGCGAGGGCAGCGGCCGCCTCCTTGCCGCCCTTCGCCCACGCGGTCCGCAGCTGGAATGCGGTGTAGTCCTCTCGGGTCAGGGTGGCGATCCGTTGGGTCAGGTCAGGCGTGGCCTTCGGCAGGTTGGGTGGGCGGTCGCTGCCCCACAGGCCGCGTTGAATGGTTGGACGGGCCGGAGTCCGAGACACCATTCGACCCACCGCCCGGTTGCCAACGGTGCTCTGCAGGACAGCCAGACGGTGCGCTGGTAGTTGCGCAGTCCGCCTTGTAGTGGTGCTTGGTTCAACCGCCTTCTCCGGTTCAAACTTGGGGATCACAGCGCACCTCGCAGTTGGTGGGATCTTGATGCTCTCGACCAACTCCGACCATGCCACCACCGGGAGGCTTCGATGAGGGCACCGCGGCAGGAAGTTGCGCACTTCAGGTTGCCCGAACGGGCGATGCGCTCCGCAATAGGTCTCCTGACCCTGCCTGCGACGCCGATTGAATCGAGCGACCTATTCACTGAGGCCGTCGAACTAGTCACAATGCATGAGCAGCCGGTTGGAGGGCCTGCAACACATACGACGGAATCTGGATGGAGCGGAGCGATGAGCTCCGCTCCATTCGCGTCTAGCGGCGAGCCGCTTAACCTGCCTAACGCTCCCGAGAAGTGGTCACAGGCGCGGTCTCCGGCGCAAAGTGGGTCTCTCAGACGCAGAACGCGCCCGAGAGTGAAGCTGAGACCGACTCTCGGGCGTGGTTTGCGCCAACGTCCAGCGGACTAGCTGCGGGGGCCGCTGCCCGCCAGCAATCGTTGGCGCTGTAACGGTGTTTGGGCCAAGTCGATGGCGGTGAACGCCAGGGCCAGCGCCCCGTCGCGCACCGCACGATCAGCCTCGGCGGTAATACAGGCGGCCGTGAACTCGGCCTGATGATTGACCGCCGGAAAACAGTCCAGTCCCAACATCGGATGGATCGACGGTATCTGCAGGCTCACATTGCCCATATCGGTGGAGGCGCTGAAGGCATGCTCGCCATCATGGGGCTGTCCTTCGGGGCGACGCTTCTGGGGGGCCGGGAACCGTCGACCGAGCAACTCGGCGTTGGCCCGATACAGCGCCACCATGTCTTCATCGTCGAGGAACTCCGAATACGGCGCCGAGTGATGGATGATTTCGTGGGTACAGCCGGTGGCGATGGCGCCCGCTTCGAAGCATCGCTGTACCCGGGGCTCGAGGTCTGCCAACTCAGCCACAGTTCGTGAGCGCGCATAGAACTTGGCGATGGTGTGATCCGGCACGATGTTGGGAGCGTCACCGCCCTTGATGACGATGCCGTGGATGCGATCGGTGGCCTTGATGTGTTGGCGCAGTAAACCAATGCCCACCTGGGCCACGGTGATGGCATCGGCAGCGTTG
>JANYHQ010000023.1 GCA_025358985.1 Acidimicrobiales bacterium | reverse complement strand
CGCGGCTGTGGCGTCCACCCGCCAACTACACGCCACAGCTGCGCGTAATCCGCCACAGTTGCACACCAAATTTGTCACGTGACGATTCGACGATGGTCTACGGAGCGATTTGGGGTCGGCGGCGAGGGGCCGCCATTCGTGAGAGTTTCAGGTCGACGGTGTGTGCAAAATGTGGCGGGCTTTGGCCACGTCTTGATGCATCTGTGTCACCAGCGAGTCGATGGAGTCGAACTTCAACTCCGCCCGCAAACGTTCCACGAACTGTACCCGGCACGGCTCGTCGTACAGGTCGCCCGTCCAGTCGATGATGAACGCTTCCAACAGCGAATACGCCTGCGCTTCATAAAACGTCGGTCGCCGACCCAGATTGATGGCGGCAGGCAACGACACCCCGTCAGGCCTGACGTACCAACCCGCATAGATACCGTCGGCCGGTAGGCAGGTATCCATGGGCAACTTCACATTGGCGGTGGGAAATCCCAGGGTCCGACCCCGCTGGTCGCCCTTGATGACAACGCCACGCACCTCATACGGACGATCCAGCAGCGTGTCGGCGGCGCCCACCTCACCCTTGGACAGCAATTGACGGATGGCTGTGGATGACACCTTGTTATGGGCGATGGCCACGGTATCGGTGCCCATCAGTGTCATACCCACCACTTCGAAACCCTCTTCAGCCCCCATGGCCCGCAGCAGCTCCACATTGCCCCCGCGGTCTTTGCCGAAGTGGAAGTCTTCGCCCACCACCACCACCTTGGCCCCGGCGCAGCCGATGACCACCTCATGGACGAACTCCTCGGCGGACTCCGTGGACCGCTCCTCGTCGAAGGGCACCACGATGGTGACATCTACGCCGGTGGTAGCGAGCAACTCCAGCTTCTGATCCAGGCTGGTGAGCAACTTGGGGGCGGACTCGGGGCGCACGATGCTGGCCGGGTGGCGATCGAAGGTGATGACGGTACTGAGCAGACCGCGCGCCGCCGCCAGTCGACGCACTTCGGCAATGACCGCACGATGGCCCACATGCACTCCGTCGTAGGCGCCGATGGTGACAACAGTGCCCGCGCCGCCCTCGATAGCGCCGCTACGGGGGTCATGGATCACCTGCATTCCGCTCAGGTTACCGGGGTATGGACGTTCTACGAAACTCTGCCGTAACGGTGCCAGCCGCTCAGCGGGTGATGACCACCGCCGGTT
The DNA here is from genome assembly GCA_025358985.1 of Acidimicrobiales bacterium. Lineage (GTDB taxonomy): Bacteria > Actinomycetota > Acidimicrobiia > Acidimicrobiales > JANYDT01 > JANYHQ01. The sequence goes on along the minus strand of JANYHQ010000023.1, from coordinate 1,176 downwards.
TGGATTCACCACCGCGAAAACGCTCGTACATGCCCACCAACACCTCGTCGGGGCCGCATACCCCCCAGGCGGTGTCGCTCACGGCGTCACCGAACACCTCGTCGGCCAGTACCCGTCCGTTGCGAATCAGGGCAACGGTGTCGGCATCCACTACGGCCATGGCGCGGCCCCGTAGTGCTTCACGCAACGACAGCATGGGTCGCCCGCCCAGATCATCGTCGAGGGGCGCCGCCTCGGCGTGGGTGAAGGGACCCACTGCCGTACGGCGCAATGTGCGCAGATGGGCTCCTCCGCCCAGCGCCGTGCCCACATCAGCAGCCAATGTGCGCACATACGTTCCACTGGAGCAGTGCACCTCCACCGAAAATACGCCAGGGGCCACTTGGTCGAACACGTCGTAGCGGTACACCGTCACGGGCCGGGGAGTGCGTTCCACGGCAATGCCCTCACGTTCGTACTGATGCAGACGTTTGCCCGCCACCCGCACCGCCGACACCATGGGCGGCAACTGCAGAATTGGCCCTACGAACCGGCCCGCAGCCTGGCGTACCTGCTCCAGGGTGATGCCGGCCATGTCGTATGTGGCCACCACATCTCCTGAATCATCCAGGGTCGACGTCTCGGTACCGAGCACCACCTCGGCCGTATAGGTCTTGCCCAATGCAGTGAGATACGGCAGCAACTTTGTGCCCTGGCCGAAACCCACCAACATCACCCCGGTAGCGTCGGGATCCAACGTGCCGGAGTGACCGGCCCGGGCCTGACCAAAGACACGGCGACACCGTGCCACGACGTCATGGCTGGTGATGCCGGCCGGTTTGTCGAGAATCAACACACCATCGCGTCCACTGTCCTTGGTGCGACGTCCCATCAGACTGCGGAGGTCTCGTCCTCGTCGTGGTCGTCCTCATCTTCTTCAATGCCGTAATCGATGCCCTCAGGGGAGCGGGGCATGGTGGCAATGATGTGTTCGATCTTGATGCCCTCGCTGATGGCTGGGTCGTTGACGAACGACAGCAACGGAGTGCGCTTCATCCGGATTTGGCGGCCCACTGCGGCTTGGAACCTGGACCGATACTGCATGAGCCCTTCGTGGGCGTTGTCCTGGCCCAACAGAGCCGAGTAGTACACCCGGGCACGACTGAGATCGGGGTCGATCTCGATGCCCGTGATGGT
>JANYHQ010000692.1 GCA_025358985.1 Acidimicrobiales bacterium | reverse complement strand
CCGCCAACGTGCGCGTCATCTGAACGCACACATACTGCGTACGCTTCGAAAGGACATCGGCCGTGAGGTCGGTGTCCTTTCTTGCATTCAGGCCCGCGTCACCGATGCCGATAGCCCAAACGTGACCAGTCGTCTGCCGGTTCGGGCCATCCGCTTCGACTACCCGGCCGGAATGGACGTCTGCTGGACACCGCGCTTTCCGGAATTGGCCATGATGGCCAACAGCGTTTCGCTGGCCATGCCGTTCGTGGAGCCGTATGTCATTGCCTCCACCAAGGCAGCCATTGGGCATCTCGACGAAGCTGCGCGCCAGTCGGCCGAGGCCTATATCGCCCAAGAGGCACGCCACCACGTACAACACCGCCGATTCAATGACTTGCTGCGAGCCCGGTACCCGCGCGCCGCCCGGGTGGAACGGTGGATGGCCGCCACGTATGGATGGTTACAACGCTCTCGCAGTGTCCGCTTCAATGCTGCGTTTGCCGCTGGTTTCGAAACCATTGCCTACTCAGCCGCCAGGTGGATCGAGCCCCAGGTGGATGAGCTGTTCGCCGGTGCCCATACCGATGCATCCAACCTGTTCCTATGGCATCTGGCCGAAGAGGTGGAACACAAAGGGGTGGCCTTCGACGTCCATCGGGCCGTTGGCGGATCCCGCACCACCTACGTGGCCGCAATGTTCTGTGCGCTTACTATTCTAGGGTGGTTCACGATGCTCGGTGCCGTGGTCATCTTGGGGCGTGAACGGCGGCTGTGGAACCCACTGTCCTGGCTGCGGATCACCCGCTGGCTACTGAGCTTTCTCTTCAGCGCCGGGCCGGTGATGATGGCTTCGGCCGGTCGCCGGTTCCATCCGTCCACGTTGGTGGATCCGCCCCGGCTCACCGCTTGGCTCGCCGAGTACGACGACAGCACCGGACTGCTGCCCGTGTTCGACACGGGCTTCAACCGCATGGCCGCCTGACCCCTACTCGTCAACCCCGCTGGGCGATGCCACCGCCCAGCACTAGATCGTTGCGGTACAGCACCACTGACTGACCGGGCGCCACCCGGTGCGTGGGCTGGTTGAACTCCAGACGCTGTGCCCCCGAACGGACCGTTGCGGCCACCGGATCACCGTGGGCGCTGCACTGCACCAGGACCTGCTCATCATCATGGGCCGGCGCATCCACCCACGACAGCTGTCCCAGAAGCACATGATCTGCGCGCAGATCTTCTATCCCACCGAGCACCACCCGCTGCCCAGGTACGTCCACGTCCACCACGTAGCGGCGCTCGCCCATGGCCACTCCCACGCCACGTCGCTGACCAATGGTGATGAGCTCCACGGCGTCGGTGGTGCCGAGCGTTGCACCGGCCATGTCCACCACGGTGGCCGAACGCAATGGGATGCGACTTCCCAGAAACGTTCGACGCCCCCCGTTGGTCCGGGCGATGAAGCACACATCCTGGCTGTCGGGCTTGTCAGCGGTACGCAACCCCAACGCAGTGGCCCGCTGGCGGACCTCGGCCTTGGTGAGTTCCCCCACCGGGAACAGGCATCTGGCCACCACTGCCTTGCCCAACATATGCACCACGTAGCTCTGGTCCTTGGCCCGGTCAACCGCACGCGCCAAGCCGAACCCGCCATTGACCAGTGGCACCCGCCGTACGTGATGGCCGGTGGCAATGGCATCGAATCCGAGCTGCTCGGCTCGGTGCAGCAGGCGGTCGAACTTCACATGGCGGTTGCATTCCACGCACGGATTGGGAGTGAGCCCCTCGGCGTGAGCAGCCACATATGGGTCCACCACATGCGCATCGAAATCGGCGCCGAAATTGAACACGTGATGGCGGATGCCCAACTGCTGCGCCACCCGCCGGGCATCGTCGACATCGGCCACCGAACAGCAGCCCGAGTCACTCTCGCCACCCCACAACTTGAGCGTGGCCCCCTCCACCCGGTGACCCTCATCGAGGAGCATGGCGGCCGCTACCGACGAATCCACACCACCCGACAGCGCCACCAGTATGCGATCCATGCCCATCAGTTTCGCAGCCTGGCCACAGCTGCTGGCACCACAGTGAGGGCCAGGTCCACCTCGGTATCAGTGCTGGCTGGTCCCAACGTGAGCCGCAGGGAACCCAAGGCCAACGATGGGGCAATGCCCATGGCCTCAAGTACAGGGGAGATATGGATAGCCCCGCTAGCGCAGGCCGAACCGGCCGAGGCGTACACGCCGCCATCATCGAGCAACACCAGCAACGACTCGCTTTCCACCCCTTCGATGCACACATGCGCGTTGCCCGCCACCTTGTGGGCACGCGGCACCGTCTCTGTACATCCGGGGATGGCGGAAACGAGGCCATCAACGAGACGGCTACGCAACTGCTCAATATGCACCATATCCTCCGCGCGCTTATCGATCGTGGTGCGTAGAGCAGCGGCCATCCCCACAATCGCCGCCACATTCTGTGTGCCACTACGCCGCTCGCGCTCCTGACCCCCGCCGTGCAGCAGTGCCTCGATGGAAGTGCCCTCCCTCACCACGAGTGCGCCCACGCCCTGCGGTCCCCCGAACTTGTGGGCCGACACCGCGATCAGGTCCGCTCCAAGGCCGGCGGCGGCCATGTCGATCCAGGCCGCCCCCTGCACTGCGTCAACCACCACCACGGCGCCCGGCGCATGCTGGCGTACCAGTGCCACCACTTCGCCAATGGGCTGAATCGTGCCAACCTCGTTGTTGACTGCCATGACCGCCACAAGATCCACCGGACCGTCCATCAACAGTGTTCGTAGGACTTCCAGATCGATCACGCCGAACCGGGACACCGGTATCTGACGATGGGTGATTCGACCATGGCGAACCAGTGCCAGTGCAGCGTTTCGTACCGCATCGTGTTCGATGGCACTGGTGAGCACCATGAGATTTCCGCCACTGCGACTGGCGCTTTCACGGGCCCCTAGTGAGCCCGACAGCGCCAGGTTGAGAGCCTCGGTACCACCGCCGGTGAACACGATTTCCCGAGCGGTCGCCCCCAAGGCCGCCGCCACCACGTCTCGAGCCTCGTCGATGGCCTGGCGAGCGGCACGCGAGGGCGTATGGGACCCTGAAGGATTGCCGAATCGGTCCCCCATCCATTCCAACATCGCCGCCCGCGCCTCTGGTCGCAGTGGCGTAGTGGCCGCATGATCGAGATATGCAGTGGCAGCGGAAACCATCACCGCACGTTAGCGATTGGAAGACATCAATTTGAATGGGTGGTACCCACAGCGGGCCGGTTGCCGATACCATCAGTACCAGCGTGCACGATCATTCGACGAGCCTCCCAGAGAGACAGCAATGAGCCAGCTTCGCCTCGACCCCCTTACCGGGCGTTGGGTTGCCATCAATGCAGAACGTCGCCAACGGCCCAACGAGTTTGCCGTTCGTACGCTTCCGGTTGAATCCGACACAGGGCGTCCTTGCCCATTCTGTCCGGGCCGGGCGGAATCCGAGCCCCCGATGCTGGTACGTATGGGGTCCGACGGTGAGTGGTCGGTGCGAGTGGTGCCCAACCTGTACCCGGCCTTCGAGGGCCGCGAGCCCATGGTGGTGGAACACCTTGGGCCCATCTTCACCCAGGCTGACGCATCAGGTGCCCACGAGGTATTGGTGGTGCATGCTCGCCACGATGCATCGTGGGCCGATCTCACCGATGAGCAGTGCGGTTTCGTCATGCAGGCCATCGCCGCCCGCACCGAGGCCCACAGTCAACTTCCCGAGTTGCGTTACAGCCAAGCCATAGTGAACTACGGACGTGAGGCGGGCGCCTCACTGGTACATCCACATGGCCAACTGTTGGGCCTTCCCTTCGTTCCCGGTGAGATCTTGGCCGAGCAGGCTGGTTTCGACCGATTCAGCGGAGCTTGCCTGCTGTGCACCACCATCGAAGCAGAAGAGGACGCCGGCCAGCGCGTGATCTACGCCGATGAGCAGGTCATGGTGATTTGCCCGTTCTGGAGCGGTACACCGTACGAGATGATGGCCATCCCGGTACGCCACGGCGCCCATCTTCATACCGCCGCTGATGACGACCTAGCCGCCGTTGGGCGGGGCGTACGCAATGCATTGGCATCGCTACGCGCCACGCTCGGCGACGTGGCCTACAACCTGGTGTTCCACTCCGCGCCATATCGGGCTCAGGGCCCGTTCCACTGGCACGCCCACATCTTCCCCAAGGTCACCACGCGCGCCGGATTCGAACTCGGCACCGGTGTCCTCATCAACGTGGTACCCCCGGAGTTGTCGGCCGCCCAACTGGCCGGGGCTCTCGTTCCTCGCTGATTGGATCTGTAGTGAGCAACGCCAGTGGTGACTACCTCGACATCAACCGGGCGTGGTGGAACGAACGGGCGCCGCTGCACGTTGCGGGAGCCGAATATGGCGTGGAGCGATGGAAAGCCGGTGGAGAGAAGCTGCGCCCATTCGAACTCAGCGAGTTGGGCGGCCACCACGGGGGGGTTGGCGGCAAGACGCTTGTGCATCCGCAATGCCATTTTGGCTTGGACACGCTGAGCTGGGCCCGACACGGCGCACAGGTCACAGGCCTTGACTTCTCGGAGCCGGCCATCAGCGCCGCCCGAGCGCTGGCTGCTGATGCGGGGATCGACGCCGAGTTCGTATGTGGTGAGGTGTACGACGCGCCCGACCTGCTCGGCGGGCGGACGTTCGACATCGTGTACACCGGTCTCGGGGCCATCAACTGGCTTCCAGGCATCAGCCGATGGGCCAACACCATGGCTTCACTCGTGGCCCCTGGCGGCACGTTCTACCTCGCCGAATTCCATCCGTACGCATATCAGTTTGCCATGAGCTCCACGCCAGAGTTGCGGGTGGAGTATCCGTACTTCCGTCCCCCGGGAGAGCCAGCGGACTGGGGAGAGTGGGCCTCCGAGACTGGGAGCTACGGCGCTCCAGGGGCTGTCACCATGCACAATCGCACCGTCGAGTGGATCCATACCCTCGGCGATGTGGTGAGCGCCATCATCGCCGCGGGGCTGCGGATCGAATTCCTACACGAGCACCCACAAACGCTGTTCGGATTGTTTCCCTGGCTCACCACCGACGACGGCGGAGACACCTATCTCATGCCTCCGGATATGCCCTCCATCCCCATGATGTACTCCCTGCGCGCTGCCCC
>JANYHQ010000677.1 GCA_025358985.1 Acidimicrobiales bacterium | reverse complement strand
GCAGCGCCTCCTCATCGAACTGTCGTCACGATTGGATTCACCCGACCTGTCGTCGGCTGGTGCCATCACTGCGCCCGGCAAACTGGGCGCCGCCATCACCGAGGACACCCTCGACGCCCGCGCCGATGTACGGGCCGCTCTCGCTGAATTGGGATACGGCAACGACGAGATTCGCGCCGTACTGCGGACCCTTCCCGCCGATGGTGAGCCGACCGCTCTCCTGCGTATGGCGCTGTCCAACCTGGCTGAGGCCCGCCGGTGAGCGCCGAGGACATTGCTCTTGAGGACCAGGCCGAGCTCAGTCTGCGACCCCGTACCCTGGCCGAGTTCGTGGGTCAGGCTCAGGCGAAGGAGCATCTGGCCATCGTGTTGGAGGCCGCTCGGCGCCGCAACCAGCCGGCCGATCATCTGCTGTTTGCGGGCCCTCCCGGACTGGGTAAAACCAGCTTGGCCACCATCGTGGCGGCCGAGATGGGGGCGGGGCTGCGGGTCACGTCGGGCCCTACCCTGGAACGTTCCGGCGACTTGGCTTCGTTGCTCAACGGGCTCAACGAAGGCGACGTGTTGTTCATCGACGAAATCCACCGGTTGCCTCGTCAGGTGGAAGAGGTTTTGTACTCGGCCATGGAGGATTTTCAGCTCGACATCATGTTGGGCAAAGGCCCCACTGCGCGTTCCATCCGCCTGGAACTGCCCCGATTCACCATGGTGGGGGCCACCACCCGGTCCGGCCTCATCAGCGGACCATTGTATGCGCGCTTTGGACACGTGGCCCGTCTGGACTATTACACGGCCGCTGACCTGTGTTCCATCGTGGAGCGCGCCGCCACCATTCTCGGGGTCACCATCGACGGCGCCGGTGCCGCCGAGATCGCCCGCCGGTCACGGGGTACTCCCCGAGTGGCCAACCGTCTGCTGCGTCGCGTACGCGACTATGCCGAAGTACGTGGCAACGGTGTCATCGACTTCCAGGCAGCACGAGATGGATTGTCCGTATTCGACGTAGATGATCTCGGACTGGACCGAGTGGACCGCGCCATCCTCAGCGCGCTGTGTAATCGAGGTGGGGACCCCATCGGCTTGTCCACGCTGGCCATCATGGTGGGTGAGGCCCCCGACACGGTAGAAGAGGTATACGAACCGTTTCTCATACAAATGGGGTTTCTGCGTCGAACGCCGCGTGGCCGCGTGGCCACTCAGGCGGCCTGGCAACACATGGGGGTGGATCTGCCCGACACTGCCCGGTCGCTGTTAGAGGCACTCGATGAGGACCGCCAAGACGCCAGCCGCACCCTGTTCGACTAACGTATGCGTGCTTAAAGAATGCGTACTGACGATCTCTACTACGACCTGCCCCATTCCGCCATTGCCCAGACGCCGGTGGAACCGCGTGACAGCGCCCGGCTCCTCACGTACCTGGGCGGGGTGATGGCCCATCGCCACGTGAGCGATCTAGCTGATCTGGTGGGGCCTGGTGACGTGTTGGTGGTCAATGACACCAAGGTGTTGCCCGCTCGTCTGCGGCTCATCAAGGCGACCGGTGGAGTGGTGGAGGTCCTGTTGTTGGAGCGCGATCCGTCGGGCTGGTGGCGAGCACTGGTGCGTCCCAGTCGCAAGATCGTAGCGGGCACGGTGTTGCGCTCCCCGGGATCGGACCTTGGCGTAGAAGTTGGCGAGGTGCTGGCCGAAGGCCAGCGCCGTGTTCGTTTACTTGGTCCCGGAGACGTTGCGCTGAGTCCTCTGGACGAGCCGGCCGCCCTCGACGCCCACGGGGTGATGCCGCTGCCGCCATACATCACGGCGGCCATGACCGATCCGGGTCGGTATCAAACAGTGTTCGCCCGCCAGCCGGGGTCAGTGGCGGCCCCCACCGCGGGTCTGCATTTCACCGAGGCCCTCATGGAACGCTGCCGCGCCCGTGGCGCCCAGGTGCTGGCCGTGGAGTTGGTGGTGGGGCTCGACACGTTCCGTCCGGTGACCACTGACCGGGTAGAGGATCACGTCATCCACACCGAGCGCTACCGGGTACCGCAGGCTACGTGGGATGCCTGTAAGGCTGCTCCTTCCAACGGTGGCCGGGTGATCGCCATCGGCACCACCTCGGTGCGGGCATTGGAAAGTGCGGCCGCTCGGGGTGAACTCGAGGGTCGCACCGACTTGTTCATCTACGGCGAACGTCGACTGCAGGTGGTGGATGTGCTGCTCACCAATTACCACCTCCCCCGCACCACGTTGCTGGCGCTGCTGCAATCGTTCGTGGGGCCGGTATGGCGGGACTTGTATGCCGTGGCCTTGGCCGACGGCTACCGATTCCTTTCCTTCGGTGACGCCATGTTGGTGGAGCGTCAGGGTACTGTCCACACGTAATCAATTCCGATGATGGGTGAGGCAAAGATGGTCTGGCTGGCACTGCAGTACCTGTGGTACCTCGTTGCGGCCGTTGCTCTTGGTGCCCTGGTTGGTTGGTTGGTGTGGGGCCGTTTCGCTCGTGCCCAGATAGACGAGGCGCAACAGCGGTCCGTCGACATGCAGGCAGCGTTGTCGACGCACCTCGGAACCGTCACCGTGCGCGCCGATGCGGCGGAGCGCGAGATGCTGGAACTGCGCACGTCACTGGCCCTCATACGCACCGCGGCGGTCACTATCGAGCAAGATCGCACTCGCCTTCTCCAGGCCCTCGATGCCAGCGGCCATCGCGCCAGCCAGGCCGAGCGAGCCCTGTTTCAGGCTCACGCTGATATGGGTGCGCCCACTCCGGTTCCTCGCGACACCACCGCTGATGGGAAAGCACTGATCTCGACGCTGAAGGCCCATTGGCGCGATGCCAGTAGTCAGCGCGACGCGGCCGATCAACGGGTGATCTCGTCCCAACGCCACGTCGCCCGCCTCGACGCCGAGTTGGTTGCGCTGCGGCGAACTGCGGGTCGTCAGTTGGCTGATGTTCATCGCCAACTCGTCTCCGAGCGAATCGGGGCCTCGGCGCTGACGTCGGCCAATCATCAGGACGAGGGAGGCGCTCTACAGGCGCAGGTGGACGAACTGTGGGTAGAACTGGCGAAGGTTTCCGATGAGCGCCGCGTGGTGAGTGCCGAGTTGGAAGCGGCGCAGGCCGCCACCAAGCGCGTCGAGCGGCTGCAATCTGAGCTCGAAACTCTGCGTCGCCTTCACGAGGATGAGCGATCCGCCAGTGTGGCTGCCCGGGCGCATGATCAGGCGTCACTAGCGGACGCCGAGCAACGCCTGGCCGAGATGATTGTGCAGGTGCAACGCGACCGCGTCCAACAGGCCGACCAACTGTCGGGAGAACTCGGGGCAGCGTCGGCCAGGCTGGTGTCGCAATGGCATCGTCGGCTGGAGATGGCCGAACTGAGTCATCAGCGCGAGCTCAGTGCCGCCGAACCTCGCCGAACCTGGGCCGAGTCAAAAGCCACAGAGGCGTCGTGGTTGGCCCGAGAGTTGGTTCAGTTGCGAACGGTCCACGAGTCTCATCTGTTTGCCACCCAAGCCGCTGCCGCGCGTCAGGCGGCCAGCC
>JANYHQ010000641.1 GCA_025358985.1 Acidimicrobiales bacterium | reverse complement strand
CAGCAGGTACCAGACCTCGTCGAATCGGCCGGTGAAGGCACCGTCGATCATCACCCGCGACGCGCCGCGAGCGGGCAGGAACGCACCCCAGGCGGGCGGTCCGGCGGGGACCATGACGTTCTGGCCGAGGCCGACATCGATGAAGGCCAACAACAGGATCAGGTAGAGGCCACCGAGGCGGCCCGTGAGCGGCCCCACCAGCACGCCGACCATGGCGTAGGTGAGCGCGATGAGCAGGTTGGCACCCGCGAACACCACCCATTGGCGGGGTGCATACGCGGCCCCCGACACGGCCACGCCGACGGTGGTGGCGAGCATGGTCGCGACGCCGATTACGGCGAGCCGGCCGGCCAACACCTCACGGGGCCGGAAGCCGGCGAGTACCAGTCTCCGGTCACCGGCCCCTGAACCGGTGACGATGAACAGGCCGGTGAGGCCTGCCAGGAACGCCGAGGCGACCGGCAGCATGGTGGCCGCGTGCATTCGCCTCAGCGACAGTAACGCGGTGAAGTGACGGGCACCCTCGACGAGGGCAATAGGGCCGGGCTCATCGACGGTCACGAGCACAGCCATGCCGATGAACAATGCGGGGATGGCCAACAGCAGTACCCACAACACCCGGTTGCGGCGGTACTCGCGCATCCCCGCCCGGAGCACCGTGATGACGCGTACCGAGACCGAAGCCACGCGAAACTTGTCTGGAGTGCGACTTCGCACCGGCGGCGTCGGCGCTGGGGAGGCCGTCGGCTGAGCAGTCGCGGGTTTCACGGCATGGCTGTGCTCGTGACCGTCAATGAGCCCGGCCCGATCTCGCTCGTCGAGGGCGCACGTCACTTCACCTTGTCCCTATCGCTGAGGCGAATGCATGCGGCCACCATGGTGCCGATCACGTCGGCGTTCCTGGCCGGCCTGACCGGCCTGTTCATCGTCACCGGTTCAGCGGCCGGTGATCGGCGACTGGTACTCGCCGGCTTCCGACCCCGCGAGGTTCTCGCTGGTCGGCTCGGCGTCATCGGCGCTGCCACCGGGCTCGCCACAACGGTAGGGGTTGTTGTGTCGGGCGGCTTGTACGCACCCCGCCAGTGGATAGTGTTCGCCGGCGCCAACCTGCTCATTGCGCTCACGTACGCCATGATCGGCGTTCTGGTGGGGCCGATCACGGGCCGCCTCGGCGGCCTCTACTTGATCCTCCTCCTTGCCTTCATCGACGTCGGCCTCGGTCAGAACATCATGGTCCCCGGTGGCCCTCCGGCCTGGGGTGCCTTCCTGCCCGCTCGCGCCGCGTCGCGTGTGATGATCGACGGCGCCTTCACCGGCCGATTCGACGAGGTCTGGTACCTGCTGCTCGGCCTTGCCTGGCTAGCCGCGTTCGGCGTGGCCACGACCGCTGTGTTCGGTCGGCGCACGCCGACGGCCCGGACCGTGACCAACGGCCGCCGTCGAAACCCGGTCATGGCAACGGGTGGTACTCGTAGATCTCCGCAAAGTTGATCGGTGCTCTTTCCGGATGTCCAGCCACATCACAGTCATCACGAAGGTCGGAAAGCTGACCCAGTTAGAGCAATCAATCGGATCATCGCAAAGCCATGAAAAAGCTGATCGTTTTGATCTCTATGGGACGTTGGCGGAGAGCAAGTCCATTCTTCCCACGAGTGGAACCAAGTTCTACTAGTACACATCTGGCTGGGAGCAAATCAATTCGGAAGACTGAAGCGTGGCGAAGAAGGAAAAAATTGTACGAGCACTGAACCAGGCGGTTAGACATCTGATCTGCAGAACGCCAAGTACGGGGGCAACAGATCGAGGACCGGGGAAGCCAAATTACGCTTTCCGCGTTGGGTCAGCAAGCTCCTCTCGATGCGAAAAAGAAGTGGGATCCTCATTTTATGAGAAGAAAGCGGACGCAGACACTTCTTGAAAGCCTTATTCCCGAATTCAACGCGCGCCTGGGAGGAACCGCATCTGTTGACTTCACTAGGGACGGGATCGACAAGGCGTATGGGATCAACAAGCTGCGCGACATCCTCGGCATTGCCACTGACGAGATGATCGTTGTGGGTGACGCTTAGTTCCCCGGCGGGAACGACTACCCGGCGAAGGAAGCAGGCGTTGTGTCCATCCAGGTGAGAGATCCCGATGAGTCCAAACGCGTCATCGAGACGATCCTCGCTTGCATGGGCGCGCCGCACCGTGGGTGATTTCCAACTGCAACGCATAGGCGTGGTTATGGAACCCGAGGCCGGCAATCCGTTGGAGGCCGAGGGCGTGTTGAACCCTGCCTCGGCACGTGGCCCCGATGGACAGCTCTACCTGTTTCCGCGGCTCGTCGGAAAGGGCAACTACTCGCGCATCGGCATGGCGCGAGTGCTGTTTGACGCCGCAGGCGACCCGAAGGGTGTCGAGCGCCTCGGCGTCGCGCTTGAGCCCGAAGCCGACTACGAACTACGACCCAACGGTTCGGGAGGATGCGAGGATCCGCGCATCACGTTCGTCGAACCGCTGCGGCGTTATGTCATGACGTATACCGCCTATTCGCCGATCGGACCGCGGATCGCCATGGCGATATCGGAGGACCTGCTCCAGTGGGAGCGCCTCGGGTTGGTCACTTTCCTGCCGCACGAGGGCCTTGAATTTGATGGCGTGGACGATAAGGACGCCAGTGTCTTCCCGATCGCAATTCCCGATCCGACAGGACAGTTGTCCATGGCAATCATGCACCGCCCGTTTTTCCCTGGCACCCGCCCGGAAGAGGTCGCCGCCCATCACGCATCCAGCGACGTGGATCTCTCCCGTCAGAGCATCTGGATCTCGTATTGCTCAACGGCCATGGCAGATTGCACTTCGTCGCAGCTCCGCCATTTCGGTTTGCATCACCGGTTAGCCACGCCATTGAAGTCGTGGGAACAGCTCAAGATAGGCGGCGGCGCTCCGCCCATCCTCACCCGCCACGGTTGGCTCAGCGTGTACCACGGCGTGAGTGAGATGCGTCGCTCTGCGGGTTGCACCACCAAGCTGCGGTACTCGGCCGGGGTGATGGTGCTTTCGGAGGAGGCTCCTGATGTCATCCGCTACCGATCTGCGGAGCCGGTCCTGTCACCGAAGCTGTGGCAGGAACGCCAGGGCACTGTCGCCAACGTCGTGTTCCCCACCGCCATCGACCGGCGCGACGACCTCGGATCACAGAATCGCTTCGACGTGTACTACGGGATGGCGGACAGTCGGATCGGTGTGGCGAAGCTCGTGGTTCCGCAGCACCTCGACGAAGCCACCATCAGCCGGAGTGTTGATCGCTGAGGACTGTTCGACGCTCAGGAGCCCGACTGATGTTGGCGGTATCGCAATCTCCCTCACAGAACGTTGAACAGATTTAGTCAGCGGGATGTTCGGTTCCGATGACCGCGCTAATCTACCGATGGAGCATCTTCTGCGACTCGCCACACTTCTTCATCGCTGGCGTGCTCATCTTCTACTTGCTCGCCACCTGCGAAATCGTTCCGCCGGAGCACTTCAAAGAGTTCGATGAAGCGCTGACC
>JANYHQ010000607.1 GCA_025358985.1 Acidimicrobiales bacterium | reverse complement strand
CGGAAATGTCATCTCCACCAACGGCGCGGCGGGCAGCTACGCCACTAACCTTGCCCCGCAAATCAATCCCTGTGCCACACCGGGAACACCTATGGCCTTCGGCGCGACCCCGGTCATCAACTGTGCGCTGCCTGGACCTTATCGCATGACGCTCACCGGAAACACTACACTATCGCCCCCAATCAACTGCGTCGACGGGCAGGTGATCCGGATAAAGCTCATTCAGGATGCGACGGGTTCGCGGACGGTTGGATTCAATTCAGTGTTCAAGTTCGGCATATCTCCGGCCTCGTTCACGGCGACCACCACAAACGAGTAGCCCTTGCCGTTGGTGAGCCCCTCCCAGGTGTATGAGGTGGGGGCGGTGATCTCGCGTATCTCTGGAGTGCCGACCATCGACAGTCGGTAACGGTCAACGTCACTGGGCGCAGCGGTCCACGAAATGAGTAAACGGCCATCGTCGGACTTCACCACGGGTGCCGCCAATGCGGTGATCTTTTGGCGCAACACCACCTGCACAGACGGGGCGCTCCAGTCTCCCCAGCCCTCTGATGAGCGGGCCCTGACCTCGAAGCGATACACCCGCCCACCCGGCAAATCGTTGAACGTGATTTCGGTACCACCGCTTTGACGGGCGGGAGTGGCATCTCCACTGATCCGAACCTCGTACAAATCGACGGACGAGGAGGATTGAGGAGCCAACCACGACACCACAATGCTGGTCTTTCGTACCACCGCCACCGGGGGAACCATCTGCGGCGGTAGCCCCGAAACCCGGACCCGAATGATGGCCGAGGCCCGGGTCGGCGGTCCGTCGCCGCGCAACTCCACCACATACCGCAATTCGAGGGTGCCGCGTGCATCTTTGGCGACAGTGATCTCCACCTTGGTGGCATTGTCGCTGAGACGCCCCGGCGCATCCACCGCCACCAACGTGAGTCGACCACTCGGGTCATCATTGGCCAAAGGGTCAACCACGAGTGTGGCCCCGGGGCGAATGGAGACCTCGTCGTCCACCGCCGTTATACGCTGATTGACACTCGAGGTCGTTGGCGTAAGCGGCACCGAGGGGCGCAATGACGACACCGGGGCACCGGGCCCGGCGATGGTGACCGCTGGCCGCCTTGAGATGGTGGTGGTGGCCGCCGCCGGGGAGGTCGGCACGGCAGCCTTCGGGGCGGCAGTGACAGCGGCAGCCACGGCACGCGGAACAGTTGGGGCCAACGACCCGGGGGCGGCATCGGCTGATTGGATGAGTACTGAGATCGATGCCGATGCCTCGTTGCCGGGGTTGTCGCGCACGATGTACGAACCCTTGATGTTCGCCCCCCCGGACTTGACCAGAACTTGGCGGCGGTCAGCAGATACAGACAGCCCGGGTCCATCCACCGATACAACCCTCAAGTCCGATTGGGGACCGTCGGGGTCGCTGTCATTTCGCAACACCGCCAATTCCGAGACGCTGTTCGATCGAACAGTGAACACGTCATCCACGGCTTTGGGTGCGCCCGCTTTGGAGGCGCGCACGGTGACCGACACGTTGCCGGTGCCGGAACCACCACGGCCATCGTCGATGCTGTATTGGAAGGAGACCGGCGCACTAGAAGCACTGCCGGGCGCAGTGAAGCGCACCCGTGATCCGGCGACTACAGCATTCACATCGCTCGACGCAGTGACCGATCGCAAGGTGACTCGATCACCGTCGGGGTCAGAGTCGTTGGCGAGTACATCGAACACGGTGTCACCTGAGCCAGCCACCACCGAATATGCGTCAGGGGCAGCCACGGGAGGCCGGTTGAGTACCGGCACCGCAAACATACCGAGGGCGACGGTGGATGTGGCCTTGGCCCCTCGATCGTCGGTGACAGTGTATGAGAAGCGCACCGTTCCCGGCAGTTGACCCAACTGTTCGAAGATCACCGACCGTCGGTCCGCACTCACGCGGGTGACTGCGTCGGGCACTGCTTGCACACTCACCACGCTCAGCACATCACCATCGGGATCGCCGTCATTGGCCAGCACTGGAACCACCACGGCGTTGCCCACAGTGGCGCGGGCCACATCCGGCAATGCCACCGGACTGCGGTTGGGGGACGAGTCACCGATGACATCAACGAACAGCACGGCCGTGGCGGTGGCACCGAGATCATCTCGCACGATGTACGAAACTTCGATGGCTGCGTCTGTGGCCACTTTACCTTCGACGTTGATCTTGTTGTCGGACAACGACACGGTGGCGCTGACGGGGTCGGGCGAGGTGACGCTGACCAGCGTGAGCGGCCCACTTTCGGGATCGCTGTCATTGCCCCGCACATCTACTGAGCGCACTACCCCGACGCGTACTCGGGTGTCGTCGTTGCGAGCCACGGGTGGTTGATTGGATGCTTCGGGAACGCGACGTACGTAGATCTGCGCTTCGGCACTCTGGACCCCGTCAGTGGCCGTATACGTGATTTTTCCAGCCGTGAAATTCGGCGCTACACCAATACTGAATCCGCCTGTAGGCGTGGGCTCAACGGCAATCGACGGGTCGGCGGTCCACGTGGATATGGACAACACATCACCATCGGGGTCGGTGTCGTTGGCCAAGGGCGCCACGGTGACGCGGCCGCTGGCCTGAATGAGAACGCGGTCGTCAACGGGCACCGGAGCTCGATTGGCGCCTGGTGCCACCACATCGAAGCGGATACTGGCAGAGCTCTCCCGAGTCCCGTCGCTGAGTGTGTAGCGCACCACCGATGTCCCCACCACTCCTGCGATGAAGCGTCCCCCGCCACCCGGGCCGAACACTGTCCTCCCCACTCGGACCGAGGCGGGGATGCCACTGACGATGAGTGGGTCACCGTCGATGTCGTGGTCATTGGCCCGAGGATCAAAGAGGACCTCGCTCCCCACCACGGCCACCACCACATCGTCGGTGGCCGACGGCGCATTGTTGGCATCGGCGGTGAATTCGAGTTCCAAGCGCCCGGTAGTTGACGCGCCACGATCATCGGTGACCTGGTATGTCACCGTTTGCACGCCCGCCGCCGCCGGTGCCGCCACCACCTGAATCCGACCCTGGGCAAAGCTGCTCACCACACCCACTGAAGGCGACAGGTCACCGACAGTCATGGAGAGCGCATCACCCTCCGGGTCGAAGTCATTGGCCAACAGATCGAGTTCCACCCGACCTGCGGGGCGGACCAACACCCGCTCGCCACGGACCACTGGGGGCTTGTTCACCACGTCGTCCACGGTGACTACCACCGTGGCCCATCGCGCATGACCTACGTGTCCGTCACCGGCCTGATAGCGAAACGAGAATTGACCGATGCGAGCAGTTCGCACTTGGACAACGGTGGCGTTCTCGATCAATTCCACGGAGATCCCGGCGGGCACGGAATCGACTTGATCGATCCGCAGCGGATCTCCATCGGGGTCGGTGTCATTGGCCAATACCGACAGCGCACTGGACCGATTCGGGCGGATCACCGCCACGTCGTCGGTAGCCACGGGTGCGGCGTTGGAGGCCGAGTCGTAGGCCCCATCGGAGGAGCCACCGTTTTCGTTGGCCTGACGTCCTGCACCGGCCTCTGCTTCGGTGGGGGCTCCACCGTTGGCAGCACTCACCGAATCACTCCAGCGAGTGATGTTCTGTTCAGCTCCCTGCGAGCTGACACGGATGGCGTCTGAGCCATCGAGGTCATCGATCCAGATCCGACCGTTGACGATACGCATCTTCAAACGATGGCCGCCCACCAGCGGTGCCACTCGCTTCCACGCATCGCCATGGCAACGGCTGGCGACTTCGCCGGTCCGTGGTGATGCAGCCACCACACAGGGGCCGAGCACGGCGGGCCCAAGGAGGTCGTCAGGGAGATCCGTCACCAGCCGTGACACCGCCGCATCCGCCAACGACACTTCGTTGAGCGCCCCACCACCTGCCACTAGAACTGCAGGGCCGTCAGATCCGGGGATCTGCAGATTGCCCGGCGCCAGCGTAGGAACCAGGCGTTGCGACACCTTGCCCGAATCGGAAACGGTGAGTCGAACAACGCCGTCCTTGGCATCGAGCACCGTGGTGCGCGCTCCCACCGCGCTGATCTGTAGCGCTTTGCTGAATGCATCGGGCGCCGAACTGCGCGTGACCGTGCCGTGCGGGTCGATTTGCTCCACCACGTCGCTGCCGGGAGCAGCCATATGCAACGTTCCGTCCAGCCCTATAGCCGCCACTGCGCCTTGCATCACCGAACCGGTGGGAGCGACGCCCGACAGGTCAGCGCCACTGGCGGGAACACTCTGATCGAACAACCACACACGACCACCTACCCCGTCCACGATGGCCAGGCGTTGGCCAGCAGCCAGCACCTGGGCGCCAATGGGGTACGACACCGAATTGTCGATCTGTCCAAGACGGTCGTCTACCAACCAGAACTGATGCCGGAAGGCGTCCACCACGGCGATGGCCATATCGGACTGCTCGACGTTGAGCGCCACACCCGCCCAGTCGACATGACGCAGTTCGGCATCGACCTCATCCACCCCGCCGTTGATGTGGCCCACCCGGGCCCGGGCCCGATCTACCTGCCACATACCTCCGTCGTGCATCGTGACCTTGGATTTTACCAAGCCCGGAGCGGTGACGGCGGCCACGCTGATGATGAGCAACCCCGACAACAGGCCAGCGCCGACGACGGTGCGCCAACGTCGGTGGGCAAAGCGGCCCAAAGGACTGGCCATCACCTCAACCACGGCGTACCGCCCCAACGAGCACCTGCGGATTCACCATCGAACGCGCCCGTTCGGTTCTGCTGGCGGTGAGGCGCAGATCTCGCATGATGCGGTCAGCATCAGCCCAACTGCTGTCCACCAGTTCCTCTGTTGGCGCGCCGTCGTGGAACGCCGCCCGCTCGGTGGCCGCACCAAGACGGCGCATGGCCTCGGAGTTTGGTTGGGGGCCCAGATCCCGAACGATCTGGCGGATGGAACTCGACGGCCGTGGCCTCCACCCAAATTCCTGGTGGAGGTCGAGCACCTCATCGAAGGCTCCTGCCACCCGCCGGGACGGATCAGCATGATTTCGACGACGACGACGTTTGGCAGCGCGAGCGGCGCGCACCAGACCCACATAACCGAGCAACGCCATCACCGCAATTGATACACCGCCGAGCAGTTTCCAGGTGGTAGTGCTCACCAACGGGTGTTTCGGTTTCGGCGCCGATTCAACAGGCTTCGGTTTCGGTGCCAGTCGTTCTTCAGATTGTTCAACATTGGGACCGGGCTCCACATCGACGGCACCCAGCGTTGGTTGTTCGAGACGTTTCACCGTACGTTGCGTGGGGCGACGATCAGCGGGCGGTGTCACGTCGAAAACCACCCACCCATACTTTTCGAACTTGACCTCGATCCATGCCGCTATGTCCTGATTGCGCAAGATGACCGTGCGGTCCGTTGGGTCAATCGCAGGAACGAATCCGACGGCAACGCGAACCGGTATACCCAGCGAGCGCACCAACGCGCCGGCCGCCGCAGCGAAC
>JANYHQ010000606.1 GCA_025358985.1 Acidimicrobiales bacterium | reverse complement strand
CCCGGAGCATCACGCCGGACTCGATCATCGTTGAGCTGCGCGACAACAAGATTGTGCAGTGGCGCGAGTACTTCGACACGTTTGGCTCGGTGGAGTTCGAAACTACCCCGTAGGATTACGACTTGGCCGCAAACGGCCGATTGGTCAGACCTGCCGCCTCCACCAGTTCTGCGTATCGACCCGGGTCCAGGTCCATGATGTCGACACCCGAGATACCCGGCATCTCGAGCAGTTGCTGAATTTGCTCAATACAGATTTTGACGCCCTCATCGCGCCGTTTGCCCTGTGGTGCTGATTCCATCCGACGGATGATGTCATCGGGCACGGTGACGCCGGGGGTGGAGTTGTTCATCCCCCGAGCCATACCCGGACCACTGAGGGCACCCACGCTGACCAGAATGTGGATCGTTCGATCGAAGCCCAACTCACGCACTTGATGCATGTACTTCTCCAACTGATCCATGTCGTATACCAACTGCGTCACGGCAAAGTCGACTCCGGCCGCCACCTTCTTGGCCAATCGATAGGGACGGAAATCAAGTGGCGGCGCAGTGGGCTCGGCACCACCGCCGATCATCAAGTTCGGTGCTGCGTCCAACGATCGGCCCGACAGCAGCGAGCCCTCGTCACGAAGGTGGCGCACCGTGTTGATCAATGACACCGAGTCGAGGTCGAACACGGGCTTGGTTTGGGGATGATCGCCGATGGCCGGGTGATCGCCGGTGATACACAACACGTGTTTGATGCCGAGCGCCGCCGCCCCCAACACGTCGGCTTGGAGCATGTTGCGATTACGGTCCCGACACGTCATATGGAGAATGGTTTCCATTCCGATGTGCTCGATGAGCGCAGCCAGCGCCAATCCGCACATATGCGGCGAGGCCAATGAGTTGTCGCTGATGTGTACTGCATCAATGACGCCGATAAGGGGCCGAACGCGATCCAGTGTGGCCAGGGGATCGGCACTGTCGGGCGGATTGATTTCACACGTGAGGGCAAACCGGCCGTCGCGCAACAATTGTTCGAAACGGCTCCCTGCCCGCATGGGCCGTTGATCCTTGTCCAACGTGTTGGCGGCCGCCTGCAGCGGACCATCGGTGACGAATGCTTCGGACCAACGACCACGAACCGACCAGTCAGCCGGAGGCATAGGCATTCGGGCGGCCGAGTTGTCGGCATGGGCCAACGCTTCCCACCACACGCAGAGGTGTGACGTATCCACCTCACAGGTACCGTTCGTGGCGACCCCGCCACACGGACCGTTGGTCATGGTCTTGGGGCACTCCAACAAGCGCTCCACTGCAACTTGACCCATCATTGCCGGCATGTTGCGTTACTCCTTGACTGCCCCAGAAAAGCTGAATGATCGTCCGAGAGTTCGAGATATTGAGATGTAGAGAATCACCGCCGGAGCTGAATAGAGAATGGCAAAGGCTGCCACCCGACCAAAATACACGCCGCCAAGACTATTGAAGTAGTTGTAGATGGCCACCGAAGCCGTCTGTTTGGCCGGATCACTGAACAAGATGAACGGCACAAAGAAATTGCCCCAGTTGCCAATGAATGAGTAGATGAACAACACAATCATGCCCGGGCGGATGAGCGGGAACACGATGAGCTTCATCATTTGCATGGTGGAGGCGCCATCGGTGCGGGCGGCTTCTTCTAACATGATGGGCACACCATCAATGAAGTTCTTGGCCAACCAGATGGCGAACGGCAGGCTGGTGCCAGCCATGAACATCGCCGTGGCGATGGTGTTGTCCGTGAAGTGCAGCTTGGTGAACATCCGGTATGTGGGGATCATCAATGCAATGATGGGGAGGCCACTGCCGAGCAGGATGAGGTACAAAAAGGCCGTGCCGAAACGCAGTTTGTAGCGTGACAGCGGATACGCGCATAGGCAGGCCGCAATCACGGTAACCACCGATGCCAGTATCGACAACACCATACTGTTGAGTAACGGCCGGAACAGTTGTTCCCAGGTGGCCACGGACTTGAAATTGTTCAGATTGGGATCTTTGGGGATGTCGAAGGACAACTGCGCAGTGGGATTGAACGCAGCGGCAAACATCCACAACATGGGTCCGAGAAATGCCAGAACGATGGCAGTGAGAGCCAAATTGGCGCATACCCCCGCCACTCGCTCGGACTGGAAACTATGACTCATTTGTCCTTACCCGGCTTCAGTACAAACACGTAGATGATGGACAGCACTACCCCGATACCCAACAACACCAAGGAGATGGCAGTTCCGTAGGCCATATCTTGCAACTTGAAGGCCTGGTCGTACATGAGAATGGGCAGTGTTTGACTGTCGTTACCAG
Organism: Acidimicrobiales bacterium; assembly: GCA_025358985.1. GTDB lineage: Bacteria > Actinomycetota > Acidimicrobiia > Acidimicrobiales > JANYDT01 > JANYHQ01. Next base: position 8,292 of record JANYHQ010000606.1, on the reverse strand, counting down.
GACCTCCACCGGTGAGAGCGAAGATCATGGTGAACACCGACAGTGTGGGCAACGTGATGAGCATCAAGTTGGTGAACGCGGTACGGCGCAACAGTGGCGCAGTCACATGCCAAAGCGTACCGACGTAGCCCGCACCATCCATCTTCGCAGCATCGATGAGGTCTTCAGGTATGTCACCCAACGCGGCTGTGTACACCAGCATGGAAAACGCCGTAGCTCGCCACACGTCGGCCAAGATCACCCCGATCATGGGCTGATCGATGAGCAACTGTTGTGTGGGTAAGTGCAGAAACCGTAGGACCGAGTTGAGAACCCCACTCTCACTGAGGAACGAAGTCCACATGAACCCGGGGACGATCTCGGGGAACACGTACGCCGCCAACACTGAGGTGCCCACGATCGACACCACCAGGCGCTTGCGCTTGGCCGTCAACAGCGCCAACGCCAACCCCAGCAAGTTTTGCCCGATGAGTGACGAACCCACCACAAAGATCAGGGTGAGGGTCACCGAGTTCTGCAGGTCCCCGGAATCTATGAGGCGTCGGAAGTTCTCGAACCCCACCCATTGCGGGTGCAACGCCTCCCGGCCAGTGAGCCGGGTATTGGTGAAGGCGATGTAAAGGGCGTAGCAAATGGGTACAACCACGAACACGGACAGCAGCAACAGTGCCGGCGCCATCGGCACCGCCCATCGCGAACTACGACGGGCAGATCTCCGTACGGGAGACCTGCCGATCGTGGTTGTCACTCCCACCTAGCCGGCGTACTTTGCCTTGCCCACCAAGGCACCGATCTGCTTGTTGTAGGACTCCACTGATTTCGCTGGCGTCATCTTGCCCAACGCCACCTGCTCGATGAGATCAGCCAACAGGCTGTATACCTTGTCAGCTTCTTCGGCCAATGGCAGGTACTTGGCATACTTGAGCATGTTGGTGAACTCGGCCACTCCGGGACGGCTCTTGTATGCCGGATCAGCCGCCACATCCAGACGAACCGCCAACTGCGACGAGTTAACCGAGATGCTCAACGAGTTGGTCTTGTTGGTGACGTGTTCGAGGAACTTTTGGGCCAACGCCGGTGACTTGCTCTTGGCCGCACGGACCATGACAGAACCACGCAGCGCCATGGTGACCTTGCCTGCGCCCCCACCGTTCTGGGTGGGCATGGCGGTGACGCCAAGACGATCACCCCAGGTAGGCCATTCATTGGGCCCACCTTTGATCCAGGCAAACGACATCCAGTTGCCATCCGGCACGAAGCCGAGCTTGGCGTCTTTCATCCACGGGCCGATGAACGACCACACGTTGGGGCTGAGCACGTCCGCTGTCTTGGCGGTGAGGCCGTCCTTGTACATGGTGGAGATGAAGGTCATGGTGTCGAGGAAGCCCTTGTCAGCCTTTGCCCATTTGTTCTTGGAGAAGTCGTACAACACGTCCCCGGTGCCGTAGAGCAGGGGCTGGAACGTCTTCATGATGGCGTCAGTGACACCGGAGGCCTTACCGGCGTAGAGGTGCACGGGGATCACACCAGGGGACTTGGCCTTGATGGTTTCCGCTGCTTTTCGCAGATCGGCCCATGACTTTGGCACCCAATTCTCCGGAAGGCCAGCGGCTTTGAACGTGTCTTTGTTGTACCAGATGCCAATGTCATTGGCCGACATGGGGATGCCATAGGTCTTGCCATCAGCCGATTTGGCTCCGGTGCGGACTGCCTCCGGGAACTGTGCTTTCCAATCCGCCCACTTCGACAGACCGTCATCAAGGGGGGCCAAGTAGCCCGCCGCAGCGTCGCCATCCAACCAACCCGGCGAGTAGTACATCACGTCGGGGACGTCGCTACCGGACTGCAGACGAAGCTGCAGCTTGGTGTGATACGCATCGTCGGCGGCCAAGATCTCTTGGAGTTCCACCGTGACACCTGGGTTTTCCTTTTCAAATGTGGCTTTTGCGGCCTTTAATGTGGCTTTGGGCTCGGGGAAGTCGCCGGTGGCGTTGTATGCCACTTTCACGGTCTTCGACTCAGCTTTGGTCGCTGCTCCGGTGGCACCACCGCATGCGGTGAACGCCATCAGCGACGCCAATCCACCTGCCCCTGCAATTCGCATCCAAGTCTGCCGATACGCCATGACTGCCCCCCAGCTCTGTGGTTGTCCACGCCATCGGCGGACATAACGACAGTACTCCTCTACTATTGATGGAAGCAATACAATCTTGGTGCAGAACAGAGGCGAAACACTGGCGAACCATGCCATGTCATCGGCGAAATCTCGGTGAGGCTACGTTCGTGACGTGCGCACATGGCGTTGGAGTCGTCAATCGAAATGTTGCCAGTATCTGATCCCACTGCTGCTGCTGTTGTCATGCTCGCCGGCACTGCGCGCCATGGCCAGTTGCCCACCGAGTCCGTTCATACGTAGGTCACCGTTGGTCATCGCCCACGCCAGCAGCACTTATTTCGGTCCGTCCAACACCATCGAGATGATGCGCGCCGCCGTGCAGGCCGGGGCCGATGTGGTGGATGCCGACGTGCGCATCAGTGCCGATGGCGTACTGGTGGCCGCCCACGATGACGACCTGGCTGCTAACACCAAGGCCACGGGCTCCCTCCACAGGCGTACCCTGAAACAACTCAAACAACTGGACGCGGCATGGACGTGGCCGGGTCCCAAGCGCAATCATCCACTGCGAGGCAGCGGTGTCACCATCCCCACGGTGGAGGAGATCCTCAACGCCTTCCCAAACCGGCGAGTGTCATTGGAGTTCAAGACCACGGGCGGAGAACAGACGATGTGCACGCTGCTACGCCGCCTTGGACGTACCAAGGACGTGTATCTGGGCTCGGCCGGCGACGCCGCCATCGACACGTTCAAGCCGCTGTGTCCCGAAGTTACCACCACCGTCACCGACGCAATGGTGGTGGACATGCAGCAAGCGCAGAGCAACGGCGCGCCCTACTGCTCGCCTGCCACCATCGGTCAACCGCCGTTCTCCATAGCCGGCCGCCGTATTGTGACGCCGGCATCGGTGGCGTGGGATCACCAACACGGCATGGCGGTCTACACGTGGACACTCGATGATCCGGAGACGCTGGCGGAGGCGGCTCGGTCCGCCGTGGACGGCGTATACACCGGTAGAGCCGATGTGGCCCGAGCCACTTTCGACGAGGTGAAAGCTCAGGTGTGATTGGCGTCGATGCCGTGGGGCGTCTTCTCCCACACCGTAGGGGTAAAGAACAATTGCCATGCCGCTCGCCAGGCAGCAATGGAATGAAGGAACCAGTAGAACGGATTCAAGAACGCAAACGGCACCAACCACCACGCCTTACGACGAGTCATGGCCAATGCCGAACTGGCAATCACGGAGATGTATCCCGCTGTCATATTGAACATTGCCACCTTCAGCGCCCAATCGGGCAGCACAGTGTGATGAGTGATGGCCGCCACCAAGAACAACGACACAGCCAGGATCCACGCCAACGGCAGTGCCAAGAACGTAAGCGGCGTTCCGGCGATGAGCAGAATCAAACCAAGTGTGCCCTTGAACCCCAACCGTCGCGCCGATGCCACTGGATTGCGGGTGTGCACCAACGCAGTGATCATGTAGCCCTTGATCCAGCGGGTGCGCTGCTTGATCCACGCCTTCCACTCCGAGCACGCTTCCTCCCACGTTGTGGAGTCCACCACCGCCACTCGCATACCGCGCACCGTGGCCCGCAGTCCTAGGTCAGCATCTTCGGTGACGTTGTGGGCGTCCCACCCGCCGAGGTCGCGGAGCGCCGCGGTGATGAAGTGATTGGACGTACCACCCAAGGGGATGGGCAGGCGCAACGCGTCGAGACCGGGCAGCATGTAGTCGAACCAGGCGGCGTATTCCAGGGCAAACATGCGGGTCAGCAGATTCGACGAGGCATTGAAGTAGTTCAGCCGTCCCTGCACCACCACAGTGCGCGCATCGCTCACTTCGAACACCGACAGCACATCGTGGAGCTGCGCCGGGTGCGGACGGTCCTCCGCGTCATAGATCACCAGATACTCACCCCGGGCAAATCGCAGTCCGGCATTGCAGGCGCGCGGCTTGGTCTTGGGGGTGCCGTGAGGCGTGACGAACAGGCGCACATAGCCCGGCGGTTTGGCTGCCTTGGCAGCGTTCAGCGTTAGCTCATCATCTTCTTCCAACAGCACGATGACATCGAGTTTCTCCGGCGGGTAGTCAAGCCCCTGAAGGTTCTCGATCAGCTTGGCAATCACCGCCTCTTCTCGATACGCAGGCACGAGGATGGTGTACACCGGCAATTCGGCATCGGGCACACGCCGGGGGGCAGCATGGCGCAACCGGTGACGCCCGGGGAGTTCATTGGCTTCGGCCAACAGCGACTCCAACGTGGCGATCTCTTGTTTACGAAGAGCGCGTCCACCGGCGAAGGCGGCCAACGCCTTAAACCCTGTGCCCAACACAAAAGCCATCGAAAGCCCCACGGCAAACACCGCCAGGGTCCCGATGGGACGTAACACCATTGCCACTACAAAACTAATAAGCGTACCTATGAGTAGAGGATAATTCCAAGGCGCTGGCCCGGTGGCTGCCGTTTCGTGCGGATGCTCCTCAGCTAGGCGCTGGGCCGCATCCCAGATGACGTCATCCCGGCAGGCGGTGAGCAGCATGTGGTCGATGTCAAGATCACTGCAGCCAATCCACTCCACCCTGATGGCGCCCTCGATCACCGCAGCCACAGCCGTGAGCGCACGCTCCGCTCCTTCGGCAGTTGGTGGCACTGATGTGGCCACCACTAGTGCGTCGCCATTGATGTGGTGGGGCACCCAACCGTTGGCCAAACACGTTTCCAGGCCCGCCGCGCTGGCCAGGTGAGGATCCGGCTTGTTGACCCGGACGTCGACCCAGGGAATGCGCCACAGCTCACACTGGGCATCCCACAACTGCAGCCGGTTGACCTTGGCCCACGTGAGCAACACATGGGCAGGTGAAACCCCCACCGCTTTGGCTCGGGCCGTGGCCCATACACAGTCGGCTCGGGTTACATGACCCTCGCGGCGCAGGATGGCCAGAAGACGGACCACGTCGAGTTGCGGGTCGACCAGACGCGGGCGTGATTGCGGAGTGAGCCCAACCGGTAAGCGCGCTGGTAACTCGTTGAGTGCAGTGCTCATGGTCGAGTCCCCGCCCCAGTGGAGAGCGACGCATGCAGATCAGCCAACGGGTCATAGCGAAACACCGATGCAGTGCCGCTGCGAAACACTGGCTCCCACCCGTCGGGTCGATTACGCAACAAAGCGGCCACTCGGTCGCCCCTATGAGCAGAGTCGATGATGGCCCAACGGGCCGGCGCTCGGGTCCGCCCCGCCACCGCCACTGTCCATTGCGGTCCACTGAATGAACTGATCACATCGTTGTAGGACAGTCCGAGTGGCAGCAGCGATGGGTTCGCCGTGTCATCGATGAGGACCAATCCACCGTCGTAGTGTTCGCCCGCCCAGGTGGCGGCACGGTCGGTGTCAATTGTACGTTGCTGCTCCAAGCGGCCCTGGTGCAGCAACGCAGTGGGGTAGGCCGTGGTGAATTGTCCAACCGTAAGCGCACACATCATTATGCCAGCCGCTACCAGTGCGGCCCGCCCGGCATGGCCATGAGAGTCTGAACGTTTCACAAATCCAGACATGGATCTCCAACTACACCGCACCACATCGGTCAGCCAAGCCACTGACCACCCGAACAGAACGGCGAAGAGGGGGATCACCACGATGCCGTAGCGCACGGCGTACTCGTGGCTCATATACGTCTGTCCAGTCCACAACGACAGTATGTGGAAGGCACCCATGGCGAGCACAGCAAACGGTGCACGGCTGTGCAACCTGGGACCCACCCCGGCGGCGTACAGCAACGTCAGTATGAGGCCGCCGATGGAGAGAATCTTTCCGCAAGTAGCCTGCGTCACCCAGGAAAATGTGGCTACGGAACGACCCACGCGGTGATAATCGGGCAAAGCCCCGATGGTGCGCCGTACTGCCATCTGAGCTTCGGATGACCCTTCCCCCCGCTGAAAGGCCAGCGCATCACCGAAGTACAAGGCATTGAATCCGAGCCACAACAACCCGGCCAACGCAGGAGCAAGCGCAAAAAGGCGTACCGCCTTGATGGCCGCTCGCAACCCCTTCCAACGCCATACCGACACACCGATGTACAAGGTGAGGGTGGCCACGAAGGCCCAGCCCTCGTAACGCGAGAGCACCACACAGAACGCCCCCGCTCCACAGAACGCCACAATTTCGCCACCGCTGTACGACCAGCCGGTGCTTTCCCAACGGGTGACCCCGGCCAGCGTCACGCACACGGTGGCCAACAGCACGGGCTCCGTCATTGCGGTCGTATGCATATAGAGCAATGTGGGAGTGCATAACAACGCCACCACCGACGCCCACCCCGCAACGGCAGATCCGGTGGCACGCACTGACGTCCTGAAGATGGCCAAACAGGTCACGGCCAGACACACCACGCCGAGCACCGCGGCACCGAACCCATTGCGCCACCACGACATTGACAACGTGAACGGAGCCAACAACAAATGGGGAAGCGGCAGCCATACCGTGCCCACCTGACCAATTCCAGCGTTGGGCCCATCAAAAATTCGACGAGCGATCACCAAGTGCGACTGTGCATCGGTGATGAGCAACGCCAGTTGGTGCGTGAACGACCAGCGCACCGCCAACCCACCCACCACAACCGCAAGGAGTGCCACCAACCGTTCGGCATGCGGAAGCGAATGGCCTTGGCGGGCCAACTCATCGGTGCCCCTATCAGCAATCGCTCGCCGTAGCCCGTTGAGATAGTGCTCAGGTACCTTGCCCGATACGTTGCCCGGTAATTCGACCACGGAACCGACTGAACCGGCGGTAGCCATACTCAGTCCTCGGGCGATTCGGAACCGTGCCCGGGCGAGGTGTGGTCCGCCCCACTGGTGGTGTGGTCCCCAACATCACGGCGGTCGGCACGTCGGCGTTCGAGACGGGGCCGACTAGGCGGGGTGGACGAAACCCGGCGGTCGTCACGCCGCTTGTCGAGTTGCGCGCCCTGCGGTGTAGGCAGACCGTCGCGAGCCACCACCCCGGCGGCAATACGACGCAATCGAATCAAACGGGTGGCCTCCAGCAACCCCCGCACAACCAGCACGGCCAGCAACGTTAGCCCCACCGGCATGGCCCAATTGGGCAGCTTGTGTCGATTGGTGCCGTCGGTGGCGAGGGCCAATTCGTCCGGTACTACTTCCACATATCGTTGCGACGGCACGTCGATGAGCTCAATGGCATTCGAGCGCAAGATCTGGATTTGGTCGGCCAGGTGGTACCAGCCGTCGGGATGGGCCACCATTGCCGCTACGGCGTTGTTGGCCAGTGTGGCGGTGGTGCCGCTGGCTACGATCAGATCGGTATTGCGATACTGAAATGCCTGGAGCGCTCCTACCGGTCCGGCAATTTCGAAGGCTACAGAGGCACCGTCGGCGGCGATGACGCGCGATGTGCCAAATCGGAACGGGGCCTCCAAGGACAGCACCGTGGCGGGTGACGCATTGACCACCACGCCGGCTGTGCCGTCAGCAATACGCGACAGGGGGACCTCAATGGTAGAGAGCAGGTCAGGGCTCAGTCGTTGCATGGCGGCGGCTAGCAAACCGGCTGAACTGAGGGCGGAAGCGCTCTCCGCGTTAGTACGTACACCTACGTCTGTGGCATAGCGAAAGCGGCCGCGCAGTACCTGAGGAAACCGTGTGAAACCCGCAGGGAGAGTTTGGCCGGCATCGGCGGAGACGGTGGACAGCGGGTCGATGTCAATTTGGATAGGGTTGGCCAACGCCTGACAGGCGCCGCCTCCGGGGGTATATCGAGCCTGCAGGGTAAGCGTGTTGTCGCGCCCTACAAGGCTGCGTGGGACCTCGGCGCGAGCCTCGAAATCAGTGGCATCACCAAGTAGCGCAGCATGCACGATGGCGCCGTTCCACAGAATTGCAAAGTCACCGTATGAACCACGGTTAATGGGTGTGGTGCGGCCCCGTATATGAATGGAGATGTGACCAACCGGCCCACCGAATCGAGATTGGGGCACCGACACTTCCCACTTCATCAAACCTGTGCCGATGAGTTGCGGGCCAGGCACACCGGGAGCCACTGCGGCGCGAGTTCCGGTGAGCGTGGCGATGGTCATGGTGGAGCGCCCATAAACACGATCTACCGCGGATGAGGCACCGCTTTTGGGTGCGTCTGCAATGTCGGCCTCGGGCTGAGCC
>JANYHQ010000572.1 GCA_025358985.1 Acidimicrobiales bacterium | reverse complement strand
GGCCGCTGGCGGCATCGCCGAGTCACAACGTTCGGCGGCGGCCTTGTTCGGGGCGGAGCACACCCATTTCCTCATCAATGGGGCCACTGTGGGCAACATTGCGGCGCTGGTGGCCACCACCGGTGATGACGGGGAGGCGTTGGTCATGAGGGCCTCGCATCGCAGCATGTATGCCGGCCTGGTCATCAGCGGTGCCACCCCCCGCTATGTGCCGCCGTGCCCCAGTGCGGCACTTGATGGCTGGTTCGGCGGCGACATTTCGGTGGCCGCCGCCATGGTGGCGCAACCGGGCCATCGCATCCAAGCCGTTCATGTCACCCGTCCCAACTACTACGGGTTCTGCGTCGACTTGGGGGCGTGGGTGGACCTGGCCCGGTCACTCGATGTGCCGCTCATCGTTGATGAGGCCCACGGCACTCATTTCGTCTTCAGCGACGGCCTGCCGCCATCTGCTCTCTCCCTGGGCGCCGACATTGCGGTCCAAAGTCCCCACAAGACGTTGTCGTCGCTCACCCAGTCGTCACTGCTGCACGTCCAGGGAACCAGGGTTGATCAAGCCCGTTTGTCCACCGTGCTGGCCATGTTGCAGTCGTCTTCACCGTCGGCGTTGTTGCTGGCGTCGCTTGACTTGGCCTGTACACAGATGAAGTTCGAGGGGCGTCAGCGCTGGGCCGCCGTCGTGGAACTGGCCCACGATGTACGCGCGCAGATCAACGACATCAAGGGCCTACGCTGCGTGGGCGAAGAGATACTTGGCGTCGGAGGCATTGTGGCCTGTGATCCCACCAAGATCGTCGTCGACGTGGCGGGAGTGAACCTTGACGGTTGGACGGCCGCCGCGGTGCTGCGGGCCAACTGGGGGCTGAATCCCGAGTTCGCAGATGCCCGCCGTATCGTATGTTCGCTCACCATTGCCGACGATGTATCCAGTGCCGCCTCGTTGGTAGACGCGCTGAGTCAACTTGCCAGTGGCACGCCAAGCAGAGTTTCGCCATCCACCATGCCCACAACGGTGTTTTCCTCAGGCAAAGCGGGCACGCCGGTGATGGCGCTCACTCCCCGTGAAGCGGGCCAGCACCGCAGCACCGCCATTGCCGTAGGCGATGCGTCGGGTCACGTGTCAGCGGAGTTCGTCATACCTTATCCGCCGGGGATTCCCTTGGTGGTGCCCGGCGAAGTACTCGACCGCGCCACACTGCTCCACACACGTGACCTCAAGAACTCGGGGGCGTCCATCGTCGGCACCGCAGACGCAACGCTATCCACCATCCGTGTCATCAACAGCACGGATTTCGAAGGGAGGGGGTACCCCCAGTGAGTATCGACATCTTCAATGAGCGCGAGTCTGACGTCCGCTCCTACTGCCGGTCGTTTCCAGCAGTGTTCACCACCGCCCGCGGCGCCACGCTGTGGGATGAAACCGGTCGCAGTTGGATCGACTTCCTGGCCGGGGCAGGAGCCCTGAACTACGGACACAATCCGCCCGAAATCCGCTCGAAGCTCATCGAACACCTCGAGTCCGACGCCATCTCCCATGCGCTGGATCTCCACACTGCCACCAAGCGTGAGTTTCTGGAGACATTCGAACGGGTGGTGCTGACCCCCCGGAACATGCCCCACAAGGTCCAGTTCACGGGCCCCACCGGCGCCAATGCCGTGGAGGCGGCGCTGAAGATCGCCCGTAAAGCCACGGGACGAAGCGGTGTGGTGGCCTTCATGGGTGGTTACCACGGGATGTCGTTGGGCGCATTGGCGGTGACGTCGAATGCGGAGTCACGCGCCGGGGCTGGCGTCTCGATGGGTGACGTGACGTTTGCTCCGTTCCCTGGTGGGCCTACCAGCCACATCGACTCGTTGGCGTGGATTCGGATGCTGTGCCACGACACCCACTCCGGCATGGCGCGGCCGGCGGCCATCATCGTGGAACCTGTCCAGGCCGAAGGGGGCGTCAACGTGGCCCCAGTTGAGTGGTTGCGGGGCTTGCGAGCGCTGTGTGATGAGTTCGCAATTGTGCTCATCATCGATGAGATCCAAACTGGTTGCGGCCGTACCGGACCCTTCTTGGCCAGCGAAC
>JANYHQ010000705.1 GCA_025358985.1 Acidimicrobiales bacterium | reverse complement strand
ACCGGCGTCGATCTCCACCAAATCGTGTACCAGCAACATCCGCACCACCAAGGCCACGTCCACGGGTTCATTGGCATGCTCGGCCAGCACCATGGCGGCCATGGCCAGCTGCCAAGAATGTTCGGCTGTGTTCTCGCGTCGCTCACCGTTGGCCGTGGGGTTCTCCCGCAGCACCCCTTTGAGCTTGTCGATTTCTACGATGAAGGCAATTTGGTCTTCGAGTCTGGTCATCGTTTTTTAGGACTTGGGCGGTAGTACCCGCAGGCTGAGCTCGGTCAGTTGCTTGTCGGTGATGGTGGTGGGGGCATTGGTCATGGGGTCGAGGCCACTCTGCGTTTTGGGGAAGGCAATGACCTCGCGGATGTTCTCCTCACCGGCCAAGATGGCGGTGAGACGGTCGATTCCGAAGGCGAACCCGCCGTGGGGTGGGGCGCCGTACTTGAACGGGTTCAGGAAGAAGCCGAACTTCGTTTGCGCCATCTCCTCGGTGATACCGAGCAGGTTGAAGATGCGCTGCTGCAGATCAGGCCGATGGATCCGGATGGAACCAGACCCCAACTCCCAACCGTTGAGGGTGAGATCATAAGCCTGCGAACGAACCGAGAACGGGTCCGATTCCAGCCGGTCCATGTCATCGAGGTGGGGGTGCGTGAAGGCGTGATGCGCCGGCGCCGGGGTGCCATCGTCTTTGGTGCCATGGAACATGGGGAAATCTACGATCCACAGAAAATGCAGGCCACCCTCGTTGACTGGGGGGCGCCCCAACTCGTTGCGTAGGCCACCCAACACGGTCCGTACCGGGTCCTTGTCACCAGCTTGGAAAAACAGCAGATCGCCGGGTTGTGCTGCCATGCGCTCCAGCACGTTGGCCAGTTCGGTGGCGGCCATGAACTTGGCCACCGGCCCTTCCACCTCACCGCCGTCTTTGACCTTGAACCAGGCCAGTCCTTTGGCGCCCCACTGCTTCACGAGAGCGGTGAGTTGATCGATGCGGTTGCGGGTGAGGTCGGCGCCGCCTTCGAGTTTGATTCCCTTCACCGATGGAGCCTGGAACACCTTGGCCTCGGTGCCCTCGAATACATCCGTGAGTTCCACCAGCTTCATGTCAAAACGGATGTCGGGCTTGTCGGAGCCGTAATTCTCCATGGCCTGCTCCCAGGTCATACGGGGAATTTCGGTAGTGGGACGGGTACCGGTGATGGACTCGGCGGCCGCCAGTACCGCCTCGCTGATGCATTCCAATATGTCGTCCTGGGTGACGAAACTCATTTCCGCATCGAGTTGGGTGAACTCGAATTGACGATCAGCGCGCAGATCTTCATCGCGCATACAACGTGCAATTTGGTAGTAGCGGTCGGTGCCAGCCACCATCAGCAGCTGTTTGAACAACTGTGGGCTTTGCGGTAGTGCATAGAACGCTCCCGGGCTGAGGCGGCTGGGCACCACAAACTCACGGGCCCCCTCCGGCGTGGACGGCATGAGCATGGGCGTTTCCACCTCGGTAAAGCCCTGCGCGTCCATGCTCTGGCGGATGGCTGCGTTGATACGCGAACGTACCTTGAGGTTGCGCTGCATACGCTCGCGACGTAGGTCGAGGTAGCGGAATTTGAGGCGCATGTTTTCGTCGAGGTTGGCCCCCTCACGGTCGACCAGTGGGAACACGGGTGGCTCGGCGGTGTTGAGCAATTCCACCGTGCACTCTTTAAGCTCGATATGGCCGGTGTCCAACGCCTCGTTGATGGTGTCGGGGGTACGGGCGGTGACGGTGCCCGTGATGCGCACCACATACTCCGAGCGCAAGTCGGCGGCGCCGTCCACCACGCATTGGATGAGGCCGGTACGGTCACGCAGGTCCACGAAGGCCAGGTGCTCTCCGTGTTCACGGCGACGCGCTACCCAGCCACACAGGTGGACCCGGCGGCCCACATCGTGGAGCGTGAGTTGACCGCAATAGTCAGAGCGCATGCCGCGTGCCCGGTCGGGGGCGGCGGGGAGGACAGGTGTCGGATCGCTGGAAGTCACAGTGCACCGAGTCTCGCAGACCCCACCTGTCTCATCCCCCCACCCCTCCTCTCCCCCCGAATTTTGCGACCGCCCCAA
>JANYHQ010000701.1 GCA_025358985.1 Acidimicrobiales bacterium | reverse complement strand
GTGGGGTGCGGGCCGGGATGCCCGTACGTACCGGCGCTGGCCTTGTTGGTCGAGTCACCTATGCCACGGCGAAGCAGTCTCGCGTCCTGCTCATAGTGGACGAACACTCCAAGGTAGGCGTGCGCCTCAGCACCTCGGGTGAAGTGGGTGTGGCCAACGGAACCGGGTCCTCGTCATCGATGTCGGTGGACTACATCGACCCGGAGACCAAGGTGATTGAGCGTGAGATCCTGGTCACCAGCGGTCTGCAGAACAGTCGGTTTCCAGCCGGAATCCCTGTCGGGATGGTAGGTACGCATACCGTAAGCGCAGCGGCCCTGCAGCAGTCGTTGACCATGCAACCCCTGGCTGATCTGGAACACCTCACGTTTGTACAGGTGGTGTTGTGGCAGCAGGCTGAGGTGTTCCCGCCCACACCCACGGCGGTGTTGCGTCCCACCACCACCGTGTTCGGTGACGCCGTCCCCACCACCACCGTTGTGCCATGAACGGCCCCGGGCGCTACGCCGAGGTTCGGCCTCAGGTGCTGTCGCGCATTGCACTGTTGGTGGTCACGGGCCTCGTGGCCCACGTTGCCATTCTCCACCGTCCGCGTTTTCTCGGCGCATCGCCCGACACCATGCTGCTCGTCACCATCGTGGCTGCCCTGGAGACCGGATCACAGTTGGGGGCGGCCGTAGGTTTCGCCTCGGGGATGGGCATGGACCTGGTGAGCACTGGTACTCCGCTGGGCCTGCGGGCCCTGGTGTTCACCATCGTGGGATGGGGGGTGGGGTACGTACGTGATCATGCCTTTCCGGGAGCCGAACGCGTACCGTTCGCGCTGGTGGCACTGGCTAGCATTGCTGGCACTGCATTGTACGGAGGGTCACTGATGCTGGCCCGTGGAGTGACCACGGCCTCGTTGGACCACCTGTCGCGTACCGTGGGCGTGGTGGCAGTCATGAACGCCGTGCTCAGCCCCATTGCCCGGCCGGCGGTGCGACGTTTGCTCGGCGTCAACTGGAACGATCCGGTGGATCGTCGTGTTTGATCTGCGTCACCGCCTCGGCGTATTGGCCATCTTGAGCGCCTGCCTGTTTGCGGGATTGTTTGTGCGCTTAGGATATTTGCAGCTGGTGGAGGGAAAGAAGCTGGAGGTGGAGGCATCGAAGAACTTGCTGCGAACGGTCATCGTGCCCGCCACCCGGGGTCGGATCTTGGATCGAAACGGGGAGGTGTTCGTGGACAACCGATTGGTATCGGTGGTTACCATCGATCGCCAGGTGTTTCCTCGTCGTTTAGCGGCCCGGGCCGAGTTGTTCGACCGGTTGGGGTCGGTGCTCACGGTGGCACCCGCCGACATTGCGCGCCGCTTCAACAGCACCAACACCGTGTTGGCGGTAGAGGTGGCCAGGGACGTCAAAGAGTCGGCGGTGGTGTACCTGGGTGAGCACGCTGATGAGTTCCCCGGCGTACAGGCCAAATTGGACTTCCAGCGGGTGTATCCCAAGGGCAAACTGGCCGCCCATGTCCTTGGCTACGTCGGCGACGTCGGCGACGATCTCAAGGATCCGCCCTGCAATGCCCGATATCGCACGGGCGACAAAGTAGGCAAGTCGGGAGTGGAACGGGGCTTTGAGTGTGTACTGCGGGGCATGCCGGGCATCACCGAGTTCACCGTGGACCGTCGGGACCGTGTGTTGGAGACCCGCGTACTGGCCCCACCGATAGCGGGGGTCGACATCAGGCTCACCATCGACCCCAAAGTGCAGGCCTGGGCGGAATCGTCCTTGCAACAGGGGCTAGCGGCATCGCATGGCCAGGTGGGATATGTGTTCACCAAAGAGAACAAGCTGGGATTCCAACCGTTGAAGGCGCCGGCCGGCAGCGTGGTGGTGGAGGACTCGTCTGACGGCTCCATCCTGGCCATGGCGTCCTACCCCGACTATGACCCGCGCGACTTCATCCGGGGCATATCGACGAAGGAGTTCGAGGCCCGCTACGGCGAACTGGCAGAATCACCGCTCACCAACCGAGCCATCAGCGGACGTTATCCCCCGGGTTCAACCTTCAAACTGTTCACCGCAGTCAGCGCCCTCACCAGCGGCCTCATCCAGGATTTCTCCACCATCGACGACCCCGGTCAGTTCGTGATCCCCGACTGTGACAGCTCCAAGGTGGGGCTCAAGTGCCTCTGGCGAAACTCCGGCGAAACTCCCCACGGGGCCGTGGATGTGCGCAAATCACTCATCGTGTCCTCCGACGTTTTCTATTACACGCTCGGGTACCGATTCTGGAACGAGGCCGGAGCTCCGCGTGAAGGTATTCAAGACGTGGCCCGCGAGTTCGGCCTTAACGAAGACACCGCCGTTCAGCTGCCATACGAGAAGTCAGGCAACATCCCGGACCGTGCTCAGCGGCTCAGTCGCCATGCCACCAATTCCATCGTGTGGCCAGCTACGGACTGGCGTACGGGTGACAACCTCAACCTGGCCATTGGTCAGGGGGAGACGCTCACCACACCATTGGGTATTGCCAACGCTTACGGGGCGTTTGGCAACGGTGGAAGTTTGTTCGTTCCCAAGATCGCCTTCGACACCCCGCCTCCTTTGAAACCAACTGTCACCCTCGTGCCCACTTCCACATCGCGCCCCACTTCACGCCCCAGCACCACCACAACCACCGCCCCTCCTGTCACCGCAGGGCCGCCGGCGCCTGGCAGTGATGGGCCAGGAACAGCCCGGGTGGGTGCCGCAGTGCCAACGGCAACGGAACAGGCCGGGATCACGTCCACCACCGTGCAGGTCCCCACCGGCACCGATGTTGTGCCGGCCACGTCAACTACGGTTGCGTCCCAACGACCAATACCACCAGCGCAGTATTCACCTATCTTGCGGCGGCGAATCGCGCTCCCCGACAACGTACGGTTACCGGTGCTCGATGGACTCACGGGGGCCGTACAATCTTCTACGGGAACTGCGTCAGACGCCTTTGCCGGGTTTCCTTTCGACCGTTTTCCCATCGCCGGAAAAACCGGTACCGCCCAGGTGGTCAACAAACAAGACAATGCCCTGTTCGTAGGATTCGGTGGCCAGAACGGTCGCTATGTCATTGCGGTGGTCATGGAGCAGGCTGGCTTTGGTGGTCAGGCTGCGGCACCGGTGGCTCGGCGCATCTTCAACGGTCTGGCCGGTGAACCGCTCGGTACCGTCACCTATGTCAAAGCGCCCACCGCCCAAGATCGTTAGTACGCATATCTTTCCGGAGAGATCCTCATGGCCATAACCGAACAACTCGGCAGTAGGCGGGCCCGTACCGCTGGTGTCCGTCCCGATTCGCCTCTGCTGCACGTCGATTGGGTGGTGATTGCCACTACCGCGTTTCTGTCCGGCATTGGGTTGCTGATGATCCGCAGTGCGGGGGCATCGTCGTTTGTGCAGAAGCAGGTGCTGTTCATGGTGCTCGGCGTCGGCGTGATGTTTGCGGTGATGAGCGTTGACTATCGCGTGTTCGTGGATAGCGCCGTACTGATATATGCGGCCACCGTGGTGGCACTGCTGGCGGTGCTCAGCCCGCTGGGTACGGTGCACAAAGGGGCGCAGGGTTGGTTTGATGTGGGATCGTTCCAACTACAGCCGGCCGAATTCGCCAAGATCACCATCATTGTGTCGCTGGCTGGCTACGGCGCAGCTCAGCGCAGCCAGCTGGATCTCCGGCGGTTCTTTGTGGTTCTCATTCTCACAGCGGTGCCGACGTTCCTGATTTTCATCCAACCCGACCTGGGATCTGCGCTGGTGTTTCTAGCAATTGTGTTGGCCATGTTGTGGCTGGGCGGAGCGCGGGCCGGACATGTGGCCACACTTATCGTGTTGGGGGCAGTGTCGGTGTTCTTGGCCGTGCGGGTGTTCCATGTGTTGGCCGACTATCAAACCAACCGGTTGTTGGCCTTCATCAACCCCAACGGTGATATCGGAGGGTCGGCGTTCAACCTCAACCAATCCAAGATTGCCATCGGGTCGGGCGGGTTGTTTGGCAAAGGACTGCTGCACGGCACTCAAACCCGATACGGCTTCGTACCCGAGCAGCACAGCGACTTCATCTTCACCGCGCTGTGCGAGCAACTCGGCCTGCTGGGCGGAGGCGCGGTGCTCCTTGCCTTCGGGGTGCTGTGTGCTCGTATCTGGCGGGCGGCCGCTTCGGCCCGCGACACCGCAGGCACGCTGATATGCGTCGGGGTGTTGGCCATGTTCTTGTTCCACATCTTCCAGAACATCGGCATGACGATGGGCATGATGCCCATCACCGGAATTCCCCTTCCACTGCTGAGCTACGGCGGGTCGTCCACCATCGTGTCGTTTGCCGCCATTGGCCTAGTACTCAATGTGGAGATGCATCGCTTCAGGTAGCCGTTGAGAACGTCGCGCTGGGAGAAGTGGGCGGGGATCAGTGGGGGCGCTGGTAGTTGGGTGCTTCCTTGGTTATGGTCACGTCGTGGGGGTGGCTTTCCACTCGTCCGGCGGTGGTGATGCGGGCGAATCGGGCACCCTTACGCAGGTCATCCAACGTTGCTGCTCCGGCGTATCCCATCCCCGATTGCAGTCCTCCCACCAATTGGGCAATCACGTCGCCCACTGGACCAGTGACCGGCACCCGGCCCTCGATACCCTCAGGAACGTGCTTGGCGGACCGCTCGCTGCTCTGTGCGCTGGCATATCGATCAGCACCGTGTCCGGACATAGCTCCCAGGCTTCCCATACCCCGGTAGCTCTTGTAGCGACGGCCTTCGAACAGCTCAACATCACCTGGTGATTCATCAGTGCCCGCCAGCAATGAGCCCAGCATCACCGTGTCCGCCCCTGCCGCTACCGCCTTCACCACATCACCGGAGTAGGTGATGCCACCATCTCCCACGATGGGGATGCCGCGCCGCAGCCCGGCCCGTGCCGCCTCCCAGATGGCGCTGAGCTGCGGTAAGCCAGCACCAGCAACAATACGGGTGGTGCATATGGATCCTGCCCCCACTCCCACTTTCACGGCGTCAGCGCCGGCATCGGCGAGAGCATCCACACCCTCTGGGGTCACCACGTTCCCGGCCACAATCGCCAAGTTCGGCCACCCCGCTCGGATACGACGAATGGCAGTGATTACACCTAGCGAATGACCGTGGGCCGTATCGAGGGTCACCGCATCAACGCCTGCGGCGAAAAGTGCGTCACAGCGAGCTTCGAGGTCCGCCCCCACCCCTACGGCGGCGGCACAGCGCAGGCGACCGGCACCATCTAGGGATGCCAACGGATGATCTCGGGCCTTGAGAATATCTTTGACGGTGATGAGCCCGCGGAGTCGTCCGTGCTCATCGACCAACGGCAACTTTTCGATGCGGTACCTACGCAGGATGTCCTTGGCCACCTCCAGTGTGGTGCCCACGGGCGCCGTGATGAGCCCCGCACTGGTCATGAACTCGCATACCGGCTTGGCGTAGTCACCGTCGGCGCAGAAGCGGGTGTCGCGATTGGTGAGTAGCCCCACCAGCCGATCGCCGTCCTCCACCACGGCTACCCCGGAAATGTGGAAACGGGCCATAATCGACTCCGCCTCGGCCAGCGTGGCGTCGGGACCGAGGGTCACCGGATCCGTGATCATGCCGGATTGCGAGCGCTTCACCCGCTCCACCTGTTCGGCTTGGTCGGTGATGGTGAGGTTGCGGTGGATGACGCCGATGCCCCCGGCGCGCGCCATGGCAATGGCCATGGGAGCTTCCGTCACCCGGTCCATGGCGGCTGACACCACGGGGATGGCCAGCATGATGTCAGCGGCGAACCGCGCCCCGGTGCTCACCTCATTGGGAAGCACCTCGCTGTATCCGGGCACGATCACCACGTCGTCGAACGTGAGCGATTCAAAGGCATCAAACAACTTCTCGTTGCGCTGCTGGTTGGTACTCATGCTGTCGTTGGATGCGCTGGTGGTGGAGTGGGACATGGTGACGTCGATGAGGGACATGATCAGTGATCCTCCGGGTGTGAGCGATGAGTGGTGAGCTGACGGCTGAGTACTTCGATGAGCAGTTCGTGTTCCACTACCCGTACGCGCGCATAGAGATCCGCCAGCGAGTCTGAGCCCAGGATGGCCACTTCACGGGTGGCCAGTACGGGGCCGTCGTCCACCCCTTCGTCGGGCACGAGATGGACCATGACACCGGTTCGATCAATGGTGCCGGCACGGGCGGCGGCGTAGGCCCTATCGATGGCGTGTAACCCGGGGAACTCTCCGGGGAGCGCCGGATGCAGATTCACCACACGCCCCGGAAACTCCCCCAGAAACGCCATGGACAGCAGCCGCATCCAACCGGCCAACACAATCCAGTCGGGCTCGTAGCGTCGCACCACCTCAGCCAGGCGTTGGTCGTAGTGCTGGCGTTGCTCACCAGGACGGACCTTAAGGGCCACGGCCGGGCGTAGTGCCTCGAGCGACCGGCGCAGAGCCGGTGCGTCAGGGCGATCGCTGATCACCGCTTCCACTTGGGCGCAGAGATGTCCGGAGTCGATGGCATCGAGAATGGCTGCCAGATTGGTTCCGGTGCCCGACGCCAAGACCACGATCCTCGATGTCATGTCAGCACAACCGACCTGTCGCCGACGGTTACCGTGCCGATACTCCACGTGTGCTCATCAATCAGTGCGCTTACCTTCTCTACATCGGAGGCGGCCACCACCACAATCATCCCCACGCCCATGTTGAGGGTGCGGTGCAGTTCCTCAGCCGGTAGTCCCGACGCGTCCCTGATGAGCTGGAACAACGGAGGCACGGGCCACGACCCCACCACGATCTCGGCGCCGCATCCGGCCGGAAGGACGCGTGGAACGTTCTCCTGCAGCCCCCCGCCCGTGACATGGACCAACGCCTTCACGAGATCGGTGGCCAGCAACTCACGCAACACGCCTAGATAGGAACGATGCGGGGCCAGCAGCGCATCAGCCAACGACACCTGCAGCGGAGCTGGCATGGCATCCAACGGCAGGCCCCGAAACACGTTGCGTAGGAGCGAGTAGCCGTTGGTATGCGGACCCGACGATGCGAGGGCCAGCAGTACGTCGCCTGGTTGGATGTCGTGACGCGGCAGCAATCGATCTCGTTCGGCTACTCCCACCAACGTGCCGGCGATGTCGAAATGCCCATCCCGATACACGCCCGGCATTTCGGCCGTCTCCCCGCCGAGCAATACACATCCGTTGGCGGTACAAGCCTCGGCCATGCCCGCCACAATCTCGGCCACATGCTCTGGAACCAGTGCCGACGAGGCCACATAGTCGAAAAAGAACAGTGGCTCGGCTCGCTGTACCAACACGTCGTTGACACAGTGATTGACGATGTCGTGACCCACTCCCCGGTAGCGTCCGGTTTCGGCTGCCACCATCACCTTCGTACCCACCCCGTCAGTGGATCCGACCAGCACAGGATGCTCGAATCGCTTCAACGCTGATGCGTCGAACGCGCCACCAAATGCCCCCACCCCGGACAACACTGCCGGAGTATGAGTTGCTTCCACCGCCCCTTTGAGCAATGCCACAGCCCGGTTGCCTTCATCGATGCTGACGCCGCTGGCGGCATAGCCGCCGGTGGTCCGCGCCAACGCCCGCCAACCGATGTCCCGACGGATCTGCGAAGCCCGCAGGTCGATTCTCGCTAGTGCGCCGTACGCACTCTCACGGGCGGCGTTGAGATCATCACCTAGTCCAGTGATGCTGAGTACGCGTCCACCGGCTGACAAGAATGCGCCTCCACCAACAACCGACGTTCCGGCATGGAACATTAATGACCGGGGGTCGAGAGGGGCATCGATTCCGGAGATTGGATCACCGAGGCGAGGGGAGTCGGGGTATCCATCGGCGGCCATCACCACCGTGCACGAGGCTCCCGGATGCCATTTCACGTCCAACTGATCAAGTGATCCTGCCATGCAGGCCTCCACCACATCGAGCAGATCAGTGCGTAACAACGGCAGCAGGGTTTGTGTTTCCGGATCACCGAAGCGACAGTTGAACTCCAGCAGCATCGGCCCGTCGGCCGTGAGCATGACCCCGGCATACAGCACCCCGCAATACGTGATCCCCTGGGCGGCCAATTGGTTGACTGTGGGTTGAAGGAAGCTCGACACCATTTGCTGGGCAATCTCGGGCGGGCAAACAGGCGTAGGACAGTATGCGCCCATACCACCAGTGTTGGGGCCGGTGTCGCCTTCACCTATGCGCTTGTGATCCTGCGTCACGGGCATGGTCGCCACCGTGACACCATCACAGAACGCCAGTAGTGAGATTTCTTCGCCGTGGAGAAGTTGCTCCAGGACTACCGGTCCGGTGGCGCATAGCCGGGTGATGGCTTCGTTTCGTTCGATGATGGTGGCTGGCACCACCACGCCCTTGCCGGCCGCCAAACCGTCGGCTTTGACCACCACGGGGAACGACTGGGCGTCGGCCCATTCGATGGCGGCGGTGGCTTGGTGAAAGCTACGATTGGCGGGGGAGGCCAGGCCCAGCTCGGAGCTGAAATGGCGGCAAAATGACTTCGACCATTCTAGTTGTGAAGCGTCACGGGTGGGGCCGAATACATCGATACCAGCTACTCCAAGCGCATCTGCCACGCCAGCAGCCAGTGCAGTTTCCGGACCGATGACAACGAGATCGATGTGCTCACGCTGGGCCAAGGCAACTACGGCATCAGCGTCGGTGACGTCGAGGGGCAGGCGATCGACGGTACCCGCATTCCCGGGCGCCACCAGAACCCGCTGTACACGCGGCGATTTACCCAGCGACCACGCCAGCGCATGCTCCCGGCCACCGCCCCCCACCACCATGATCCGCCGCGCCGTTCGCTGCTCCCTCCGGTCGACGCTCACGCCAGGTTCAATGGGGCTGTGCGCCTCCGCTGTCGCTTCGGTGCTCGCCGGCGTTCGCTGCTCCCTCCGGTCGACGCTCACGCCAGCACCCCCTCGAACGCACCCTTCTCTGCCACATCGCCCACTTCGATGGGGTAGTGGCCTGTGAAACAAGCGTTGCAGTACCCATCGGCTCGTCCGATGGCCCGCATCATGGCATCGAGCGACAGAAAGGCCAGCGAATCGCAACCGATATGCACGCGTAGCTCCTCGATGCTGAGCCGATGAGCGATCAGTTCATCGTAGGTACCCATATCAACGCCCATATGGCACGGATGAGCAATGGGTGGGCAAGTGATACGTAGATGTACCTCGCTGGCGCCGGCCTCGCGGATCAGCGTCACCAGCGGACCAGCAGTGGTGCCACGTACCAACGAGTCATCGATGACCACCACCCGCTTACCCGCCAGATTGGCACTCAGCGCATTAAACTTCATGGCCACCCGACGCTCACGGAGATGCTGTGTGGGTTCAATGAACGTACGGCCGATGTAGCGGTTCTTGATGAGCCCATCGTTGAACGCAATCCCGCTCTCTCGGGCATACCCAATGGCGGCGGGGATGGACGAGTCCGGCACCGGGATCACCACATCGGCCACCGCTGGACACTCCCGGGCCAACTCCTCGCCAAGGCGCTGGCGTACCGCATGGACACTGGAGCCATCCCACTCCGAGTCCGGGCGGGAAAAGTAGACGAACTCGAACGAACATCGCGCCCCGCGTCCCGCCGGGGTCAGGGCCTGTCGTGACGTGACTTCGTGGCCATGCAGCGTGACGATCTCGCCGGGTGCCACTTCGCGAACCTCTGTACAGCCCAACGTACGCAACGCACACGTTTCCGAAGCCACCGCATGGCCGCCGTCGGGAAGTCGACCCACGGACAACGGACGAAAGCCCCACGGATCACGCACCGCCACCACCCGGTCGGCACCCAACAACACCAGCGAATAGGCACCCTTCCAGGCGGGCATGGTGCGTTCCAGACGGTCTTCCCAAGAACGTCCGCTGGCGGCCGCCAACATCAGTGCCAACACCTCGGTATCGCTGGTGGCGGTGAGTCCAAACCCGCGACCCAGCAACTCGGTGCGTAGCTCGGCGGCGTTCACAAGGTTGCCGTTGTGCGCCAAGGCCAGAGGACCGTGCATGGTTTCTACGAGGAACGGTTGTGCGTTGCGAGCAGCCGATGAACCCGTGGTGGAGTATCGCGTATGACCAATGGCGTGATAGCCAACCAGCGGTGCCAGTCGCTTCGGAGTAAACACACGGGTCACCAGCCCAGCGTCTTTGTACAGCCTGGCCCGTTTGCCGTCCGCCACGGCGATGCCCGCAGCCTCCTGACCGCGATGTTGGAGCGCGAACAGGCCAAAGAACGTGAGTTGCGCGGTTTGTTCGCCGTCGGGACACGACAACGCCATCACGCCGCACTCCTCCCGGGGATGATCACCGTGTTCGTGGAAATCGCTTTCGATCACCGCGTGACACCGTTGTGCATAGACGTACGGCCGGCATCGGCATCAATGACGCGCTGGCGGGCTGTTGCTTGAGCACTGGCCACGGCTCGTCGGGCCTCAGGTGAAACCAAGCCCAAGATCTTGGCGGCCGCCAACGCAGCATTGGCCGGTTCCAACACCACCATCGGAGCCACTCCAGCCGGCATACGCAAGCTTGACCACACATCCAAAGAATCTCCAGGTGGTGGGCAGGCAATGACCGGCATGCTCACCTGCGGGTCGGCGAACCCCGACAGTGCATTGGAGCGTCCGGCCACCGTCACCAGCACCACCGGTTGACCCGACTGGTACTGCACTTCGTAGGTACGCAGAACATCGAGTGCATGTTCAGGAGTGCGATGGGCAGAGGCGACGCGCACCTCGGTGGTCACACCGAGTGCATGACATGCCACAGCAATGGCATCACAGTGCGAAGCATCGGCCGGTGAGCCGCTCAACACCACCACCAGTGGAGCGTTCATGAGCGATCCGTGGTGAGAAATTCGGTGACGTTGGCCACGACTCGTTCAGTGATCGGCGCCGCGCCTCGTACGAATCCGGTGCCGGTGAGACGTTCGTAGGCCTGCACGTACCGCTCTCCCGTGGCCTGCCATACCTCCGGTTGCAGCACCGGTGGTTCACCGTCACCACGGTAACCCGCATCGGCCAATGCTCTACGGACCAATTCCTTGTCCAGGCTTTCCGGTTCTTCATCGTTGCGCAAGCGATCCTCGTAGGACGATGCTTCCCAGAACCGTGATGAGTCCGGGGTGTGCACCTCGTCGATCAGCAACAATTGACCATAGGCATCCAGTCCGAACTCGTACTTGGTATCGGCCAGGATGAGCCCGGCGGCAGTCGCAGTACGCCGACCGTGATCAAACAGGGCCAATGCCGCAGCCTGTACTTGCTCCCACAGTTGGGGAGCCACCAGGCCCCGCTCAGTAACCTCGGCACAGGTGAGCGGAGCGTCATGGTCACCCGCTTCCGCTTTGGTGGTGGGAGTCACAATGGGCGTGGGCAATTGACTGTTCTTGCGGATTCCATCGGGCAGGGTGTAGCCGTAGATGACCCGTTGGCCTGCCTCGTACTGACGCCACAACGACGTGGATGTGACCCCGGTGATATGCCCGCGTACGATTACTTCCACCGGTAGGGGAGTAGCCGCCACGGCCACCAGCACGTTGGGGTCAGGCTGAGCCAATGCGTGATTGGCCACGATGTGACCGGTGTTGGCAAACCACCACCACGCCAGTTGATTGAGCACCTGACCCTTACCGGGCACAGCCGCCACCACCCGATCAAACGCCGACAACCGGTCGGTGGTGATGAACAACCGCCGATCCTCACCGAGGTCGTAGGACACACGCACCTTGCCAACGCGCCGCCCTGGGAGATCGAGCTCGATATCGGTGAGGACGTCGGGCCGGTTGGTGACTACGTTCATGAGAACCTCGAATCAGTGAGTAAATCGGAGCTACAGGTCGCGGGCATGGTCCACCCCGTTGCGGAACAAGCGCAGGCAATTCCCATCAGTGGCACCCCTGGTTCGTTGCGGGTGTTGGCGGGTCATCACATGGTCTTCCGGGTGGGGCATCAACCCCAGTACCAAACCAGATGCGTCGCAGATGCCGGCGATGTCATGGTGGGAACCGTTGGGGTTGGCCGGGTACTCACCCTTGGCCGCCACGCCCGGCGTCGCCGCATAGCGCAGCGCTACCTGTCCGGCACGTTCCAGCGAATCGATGATGGCGGTATCGCCGCGTAGGCAGCCCTCGCCGTGAGCAACGGGAGCCAACAGCGGCTCGTCGAGGTTGTGTGTCCACACACATTTCGACGCTGGTACATCGAGCTGTACCCACCGGCACTCGAACCGGCCCGACTGATTGTGGTCGAGCATCAACGGCGCGGTGGGCTCAACCAACAGACCGGCGCGGATCAGCATTTGGAACCCGTTGCAGATGCCGATCACCGGTCGTCCGGCAGCCACAAACTGGCGCAGGCCATCGCCCAGCGCAGCGCCCGCCTCCAAGGCAAAGAGTCGCCCCGATCCCAGTGCGTCGCCATAGGAGAAACCGCCCGCCAACGCCACCAGTCGCGCCTGCTGGAGACGCCACGGTTGCTCCGCCAGTGCAGCCACTGACACCACTTCCACCACCGCACCGGCCTGTTCCAAGGCAAAGGCCGCTTCGCCATCGCGATTGGTGCCTGGGGCGGTGATCACCAGGGCCGGTGGGCGAACCGTCATCACCGACCCTGCCATGCGTCTCGGAGTTGTTCGATACTGCGCTCAACCACTACCGGGCCAACAGCAATGCGCACATACTGTCTCTCCACAATCACGGCTATTTGCTGCACCGGACCAGGGATCAGCGCACAAATGGCGTCCACATCGTGGGGGGTCACCTCCAGTACGAGACGACCGTTCGACTCGGCGAACAGCGAGACCACGGGATCGCCAGAGATCTCGGCCTCGATGCCCAACCGTCCGCCGATGGCCATCTCTGCCAAGGTCACAGCCAGGCCGCCCTCAGAACAATCATGAGCAGCCCGGACAAGCCCGGCGCATATAGCGGCGTGGATACCGCGATAGCGCTGCGGTGCGAAGGGATCTGCGGCCGGCACCTCACCGCCACCGTCACTGCCCATCACCATGTCCAGGTGACTGCCCCGCAGCTCGTTACGGGTGTCGCCCACCAACAGCAAAATATTACCAGCGCGCTTACAATCAGTGGTTATCGAAAGGTCTGCGTCGGGCACGTTGGCCACCGCCGTGATCACCAACGTGGGCGGTATCGCATGGCGGGTGTCGTCTGCCCCAAGATATTCGTTGTTCAGTGAGTCCTTGCCCGATACGAACGGGGCGCCATGGGCTACCGATGCCTCGCAGCACCCCTGTACGGCGGCCACCAGGGCACCCAGCGTGGATGCCCGACGCGGATCACCCCACGAAAAGTTGTCGAGCAGTGCCACCCGGTCCGGGTCTGCCCCGGCGGCCACCACATTGCGGATTGCCTCATCCACCACGCTGTGAGCCATCCGGCGCGGATCATGTACTCCGAACCACGGGTTCACCCCTATGCCGATGGCCAGGCC
>JANYHQ010000563.1 GCA_025358985.1 Acidimicrobiales bacterium | reverse complement strand
CCGCGCCGCTGAATGTGGCCATGCTCAGCTTCGACCGGTCGGCGCTGAGGCCAAGCACTACATAGGAAGTACGCTTAGGGTTGCATGGCCCGCCGTTGGAGGCCGCCTTGGTAATGCGCTCACTAGTAACCGCGCGGACTTCTAATTGACGGGTACCCGTGATGTTGAGGAGGTCGCCGAAGCTGCCGTTGTCGCGGCCTGCCGAGGCTTTGGTCGACACGGTGCCCGCTCGCTTGGTGGACAGTCGTATACCCAGGGATCCGGAGATACGGCCCGACACGATGGATACGTCGCCGATGATCGAACTTGCGGTTTTTGACACCGCTACGAACTGGCCGGCGATGGCAGTGGAGGAATTCTTGGCCTGCGCCGGAGCGGCGGATGCCCCCATCACCAGGGCGAGAGTGGCAATCAGGATGTGGTTCCTTCGGAGTTTCATGCAGCAAGCGTAATGTTGATACTGCGCGACGTTGACTTCGCCACGTTCACTTCACGATGTTTAGTTCGCACCGTTCCGTGGCAAGGTACATGGCCATGGACTCCATCGAAAAGCTGCGGCGCCTCAACATTGGAGCGGCCGCTCTACACGCACTGCAGGGTATCGCTGTACTGATTCTCACTACATCCATCTCGCTACCGGTGACGGCAGCTTTCGGCAACGGACCTCCAGGCCAGCCTTCTGGTCCGCTGGAGTTGAAGCATCTTTTCTCCTACGGCATTGGCTACACCGTTGCCGTCTTTTTGTTCCTGTCGGCGGCGTTCCATTTCCTGGTGGCCAGCCCATGGGGTTTCCCTCGCTACCGCGCTGAGCTGGAGCGGACTCAAAACCGATTCCGCTGGGTGGAGTACTCACTGTCGGCCTCAGTGATGATTGTTCTCATTGCTGGTATCACTGGCATCACCGACATCGTGGCTCTCATTGTCCTCTTCGGCGTCAACGCTTCCATGATCTTGTTCGGCTGGTTGATGGAGACCACCAATGAACCCGGACCAACAGCCAATTGGTTGCCGTTTCAGTTCGGCTGTTTCGCCGGGTCTTTACCGTGGATCGGCATCGTGATCTACCTCATCGGCGCCGGGAGCGATGTGCCCAAGTTTGTCTATGGCATCTTCGTGTCGTTGTTCGTGTTCTTCAACTGTTTCGCCGTCAACCAATGGTTGCAATACCGGGCCAAGGGCCGGTGGACGAACTACCTCTTTGGCGAGCGGGTGTACATCATCTTGTCGTTGGTGGCCAAGAGTCTCTTGGCATGGCAGGTGTTCGCCAACGTACTCACGCCCAACTGAAACTACGAAACCTCAGCCAACGCTCCGGCGAACTGGGCGTTGTACAACGTGGAATACGCACCACCGCGTGCCAACAGCTCCGTATGATTGCCCTGCTCCACAATACGGCCGGCATCCATCACCAAGATGATGTCCGCATC
This sequence comes from Acidimicrobiales bacterium, assembly GCA_025358985.1. GTDB lineage: Bacteria > Actinomycetota > Acidimicrobiia > Acidimicrobiales > JANYDT01 > JANYHQ01. Next base: position 2,080 of record JANYHQ010000563.1, on the reverse strand, counting down.
TCGGATGGTGGACAATCGATGGGCAATGACAAAGCTGGTGCGCTGCGATCGCAACGCCGCCATGGCTCGCTGGATGAGTACCTCGGTACGGGTGTCCACCGAGCTGGTGGCCTCGTCGAGAATGAGAATGGTGGGGTCGGCCAGGAACGCTCGGGCAATGGTCAACAGCTGCTTCTCGCCAGCGCTGACGCTGCCACCCTCATCATCCACCACGGTGTTGTAGCCGTCGGGCAGCGAGTGTACGAACCGATCCACATACGTTGCGCGTGCCGCAGCGCGGATCTGGTCATCGGTGGCCTCGAGATTGCCGTAGGCGATGTTGTCTCTGATGGTGCCACCGAACAACCAGGTGTCCTGCAGCACCATGCCGATGTTGGATCGCAGCTCTCGCCTCGTCATCTTTGAGATGTCGTTGCCGTCGAGAGTGATGGATCCGCTGCGCAGTTCGTAGAAGCGCATGATGAGGTTCACCAGTGTGGTTTTGCCCGCACCGGTAGGCCCCACGATGGCCACCGTTTGTCCGGGCTCAGCCACCAGCGACAAGTCCTCGATAAGAGCGATGTTGGTGTCATAGGAGAACTGCACATGATCGAATACCACCCGTCCCCGAGGCGAAGGATTGGTGAGCGGCAGTGCCGGATCGGAGGTCTGCTCCTCGGCATCGAGCAACTCGAACACCCGCTCTGCCGAGGCAATACCCGATTGCAGTACGTTCATCATCGAGGCCACCTGGGTGAGCGGCTGAGTGAATTGACGTGAGTATTGGATGAAGGCCTGCACATCGCCCAGGCTCATCGCTCCCGACGACACCCGCAGCCCGCCAATGACGGCGATGGCCACGAAGTTGAGGTTGCCCAGAAACATCATCGACGGTTGGATGATGCCAGACACGAATTGGGCCCCGAAGCTAGCCGCGTACAACTCCTCGTTCTTGGCCGCGAAGCGGGCCTCCACTTCTTTCTGCCGGCCAAATGCCTTGACAATTGCGTGCCCCGTGAACGCTTCCTCCACTTGGGCATTGAGCATGCCGGTGTGCTTCCACTGAGCCATGAATCGTGCCCGCGAGCGTTTGGCGATCTGCTTGGTGAGAATCAGCGACGCCGGAATGGTGATGAGGGCCACCAACGCAAGTACCGGTGAAATGATGACCATCATCACCAGCACACCCACCAGCGTGAGTAGCGACGTGAGCAACTGCGACATGGTCTGCTGCAGGCTCTGGGAGATGTTGTCGATGTCGTTGGTGACCCGGCTGAGCAGGTCGCCGCGGGGCTGACGGTCCACGTAGCTGAGCGGCAGACGATTCAACTTGTCCTCCACCTCAGCGCGCAGGCCCATCATGGTGCGCTGCACGATTCCAGCCAGCATGTACGACTGGAGATACTGCAGAAACGCCGAACCTGCGTAGAGGGCCACTGCGCTGATCAGAACACGGTGCAACGACGAGAAGTCGATGCCTTCCGGGCGACGAACTCCGCTGAAGATGAGATCGGTACCATGTCCAAGGATCCGCGGGCCGGTGACCGCCAGCGACACACTGACCAGTGCCGTGGCCAGCACCGTGATGACGCCGATGCGTTCCGGAGCCAGCCGACTCATCAATCGCTTGAGCGAAGCACCGAAATCCTTGGACTTCTCGGCCGGCATGCCCGCCGCACCGAATCGGGGCCCGGGGCCCGACATCCGTTCGGCCGCCGGTCGTTCGATCTTCTCGGGTTCCGAGCCACGGCCCGTATGCGTGGCGCCGTTGTCGTTGTCGTTGCTCATGCAGCAGCCCCCTGGGCCATCTGTGAAGCAACGATCTCGGCGTAGGTGGGGCAACTGTCGAGCAGGTGCTCGTGCGTACCGAGCCCCACCACCTCACCGTCTTCCAACACCAAGATTTGATCCGCAGAGGCAATGGTGGACACCCGTTGGGCCACGATGATGACGGTGGCATCGCGTGTATGCGGTGCCAGTGCGGCGCGCAGGCGAGCATCGGTGGACAGGTCCAACGCCGAGAATGAATCGTCGAACAGATAGATCTCGGGTTTGCGTACCAACGCTCTGGCAATGGCCAGCCGCTGGCGTTGCCCTCCCG
>JANYHQ010000672.1 GCA_025358985.1 Acidimicrobiales bacterium | reverse complement strand
GGAGATCATCGAGACGATCGTCGAGGGTCCGTAGGCGACTGGCGGCGGCCACGTCACGACTCTGATACCCGGCCGCCGCCAACTGCCACATCTCGGAAGTGAGTGCACCCATCTGTTCGATGGTGCCTCGTACACGCGGCGTGAGATCGTTGGAAAGACCCCGGCTACCCCGCCGGGCAATATGCTCGGCGAGGTCGCCGCAGCGTTCGAGTTCGGGCACGATACGTACCACCGTCATGAGGTAGCGCAGATCCTGGGCCACCGGGGACTGCAGTACCAATTGGCGCTGCACCAATTCCTCGACCTCGGCGTAGAGCTTGTCCATCAACTCTTCCTGCTCCGCCATCACATTGGCGCCCAACTTGTCGGCCGTGAGAAAGGCGTCCGTGGCCACTGCAATGCCGTTGGCCACCAGCGCGAACAGTTGACCCACCTTGCGGTCGATCTCGTCGAGGTCATGTCGGAATCCACTCATCGCCATCACCCCAGAGGGTACCGGACCCCGGCACTGAACGGCGGGGACTCGATATTCAGTGGATATTCATACCGTTGCCTGTGCCGTTACCTGTTGTTTACCCGGAGTGGACCTCAGTGAGAGGTGCGATCCATAGCGTGAACGGCGTATGAACCATTCCCATGTCACCACCCACCGTCGTCGGCGTCCTTGCCTGGTCGGGGCACTAGCCCTCACCGCCGGCCTGGCCGTTGTGGGACCAATGGCCTGCACCGCCAAGGCCGCCGATACCAAAGCCACTACCGCTGCCAAAGGGTCGCTGGAGGGTACGGTCAGTATCGACGGGTCGTCCACCGTCTTCCCGCTGGCCGAGGCGGCTGCTGAACTGTTCCAACGCGACCAGAAGGGAGTTCGGGTCACGGTTGGAGAGTCCGGCACCGGCGGCGGTTTCAAGAAGTTCTGCGCAGGTGAAACTGACATCTCCAATGCGTCACGACCTATTGCCGCCGACGAGATCGCGGCCTGCACTGCCAAGGGTGTCACTTACCGCCAGTTCATAGTGGCCAACGACGGCATTGCCATTGTGGTCAACCCGTCCAACAAGGTGTCGTGTATCACGGTGGCCCAATTGAAGAAGGTGTGGGACAGGGGTTCTACGGTGAAGAACTGGAAGGACATCGATCCCAAGTTCGCGAAACTCGACCTCAAACTGTTCGGCGCGGGCACGGCATCGGGCACGTTCGACTTCTTCACCCAGGCGGTCAACGGCAAGGCCAAGCAGAGCCGCAGTGACTACAACGCCACCGAGGACGACAACGTCACCGTGAACGGCGTAGCAGGCACCAAAGGCGGCCTTGGATATTTCGGGTTGTCGTATGCCGAACTCAACGCCACCAAGGTGAAGCTCTTGGGTGTCGATTCGGGCAACGGCAAATGCGTGGTGCCGTCAACCAAAACTGTGCAAGACGGTACGTATGCGCCGCTGTCGCGTCCATTGTTCGTATACGTCAGCGCCAAGGCCATCAAACGGCCCGAGGTACTGGGGTTCGTGGAGTTCCAGTTGGCCAACCTCGATACGCTGGCCAAGCGGGCGTTGTTCGTCCCCCTCACCGCCAAGCAAAAGGTGGCATCGACGGCCGCTCTGGCTGAGCTGAAAAAGCTCGGCTGACAGTGTCGTCGTCGACAACCGCAGCAGATCTCAAAACCCTGGATCTCGACGCCATTGCCCATCGTCGGGCCCGCCCGGGCGAAATGGTGGCCAAGGGTTTGCTGTTTGCGTGTGCCTCGGTGTCGGTGATCACCACCATTGGCATCATCGTGTCGTTGCTCCGACCGGCCATCGAGTTCTTCTCCAAAGTGTCGCTGTGGAAGTACCTCTCCGGCACGGACTGGTCACCGCTGTTCCAACCCGCCGGATACGGCGTTCGCCCACTGCTGGTGGGCTCATTGGTGATCACCTTCATTGCACTGATCGTGGCCGTACCTCTGGGGTTGGGCGCAGCCATCTACCTATCGGAATATGCGGGGGAACGATCTCGGCGAATTCTGAAGCCCCTACTGGAACTATTGGCTGGTATCCCCACGGTGGTGTACGGCTTCTTTGCCCTCACCTTCGTCACCCCATCGATCTTGCAGCGTTATTGGTTCTGGGGACAAAAGCCCGACATTTACAACGCATTGGCTGCCGGTTTGGTGATGGGC
>JANYHQ010000559.1 GCA_025358985.1 Acidimicrobiales bacterium | reverse complement strand
GGTCCTCCACGATGAGGGGCGCGTAGAGCCCCCGGTCGAGTTGCAGAGCGGTGTGGGGATGGAAGAAATACGTACCTGGGTTGCTCAGTGCGAACTCGTAGGTGAATCGTTCGCCGGGCTTGATGATGGGTTGCGTAAGGTCGTGGACGCCGTCCATGTCGTTGCGGATGGCAATGCCGTGCCAGTGGATGGTGGTCGCCTGCGGAAGCTGGTTGTCCAGCTCAACTCGGAGCACGTCGCCGACTCGGGCTCGTAGTTCGCCACCCGGGATCGTAGTGCCGTACCCCCACGTCGCCGCCTTCCGCCCGGCCAGCTCCACCGTGGTGGGCGCGGCCACCAACTTCTGCCGGACGATGCGTGCGCCGCTCTTGCGGCGCGTCTTTTCGAAACGCCCCACGACAGGGTCACTTGCCTTGACAAGTGCGGCCGACTTGCCGCTACAGCTCGCAAGGACTAGGGCGGCGGTGCCGGTGCCCGCCAGCGTGAGGAAGCGGCGGCGGTCCACCAAGCTCACGGTGCGGGAGTCCCGGAAGGGAACGCGAAATTCTTCATATCCGATCTTTTACGCCAAGGCGGCGAGAGGGCATCCGGTGCAATTCCGGATTCGTTGGTGGAAAGACACGGAGGCCGCCATATGGTTCGCTAGCCGCCCCCTCGCAACGCGTGGGTTCCACGGATGCACAGTTGCATACGGCTGCCCAGAATTTGGGTGAGCGCTCGAGTCGGAGGACACCGCAGATGAAAGCCCCACAATTGATCGGCGTTCTACGTGTCGCGTGAGCGGACCGCTGCGATCGGCATCGACCTGCGGGGGAACCGGTCGTTGAGCGCGCTGCTCATCTGCGTGTTCGTGGTCATGATCGGTTACGGCGTGGCCTTGACGGTGCTCCCGGTTTACACCGAACGGATCCATGGCCTCAGCCGAACCAGCAATGGCCTCGTTGCCTTTCACTTGGGCGTACTCACCAGCGTGTTCGCCTTGGCGCAACTGGTGGCAGGACCTGCGGTGGGGCGGCTGGGGGACCGGGTCGGCCGGCGGCCGCTGATCCTCGCCGGTCTGGTTGGTGTCGGCGTGACCGAAGCGGCGTTCGCGTTTACGAGTTCGTTGTGGTGGCTCTACGCACTCCGGGTCGCGGGCGGCCTGGCCGCCTCGCTTCTCACGGTCGGTGCGTTGGCCGCGATTGCCGATCAGACATCGGAGGAGAACCGGGCACAGGGGATGGCGTGGTTCGGCACTGCCGTCAGTCTTGGCGTAGTCGCCGGGCCGTTGTTGGGAGGCTTGCTTGGGCAGGTGGGTACGGGCCGCGCTACTGGGTTGCGCTTCGACGGCTACACCTTGCCGTTCTTGGTCGCCGGAGCACTTGCGCTCGTTGCCGGGGCGGCGGCGTTCGTCTTCGTTCCTGAGTCGCTCGATCCGGGCGCAGGCAGGGGAGACCCCCGTGGTGTTCTCTGGCGGACGCTTACGTCCAGTCCGTTGCTGGGTCTGGTGACCGCTTCACAGTTCGGGCTGGCTCTCTTCGAGGGCACCTTCGTGCTGTACGCCCGCGAGCGTCTCTCCTTCGGCCCGAGCCAGACGACGGCGGTATTCGTGGTGTGCGGCGTCGTCATGGCTGTTCTTCAGACGGCCGTCGTCGGTCCCTTGACGCGCTTCGTCGGGCCGGCCATACAGGCTGCAATCGGGTTCGCGCTCATGGGTACCGGTATCGGCGCGCTCATGGTGGTGCGGTCGTTCCCGGTGGTGTTGACGGCGGTAGGCGTGCTGGCGTTCGGCACTGCTCTGGTGATTCCCAATCTGTCGTCGATGGTGGCCACGACAAGCGGCGGCCGGTTCGCCACTGCGCTTGGTCTGAAGAGCTCGGCTAGCAGCCTGGGTCAGTTCCTTGGCCCCCTCGTGGGTGGAACGATGCTGGCGTGGCGGGCATCGTCGCCCTACGCTTTAGCAGCATTCACGCTGCTCATCCTGGGCGGGCTCATGGCCCGAGCCGGCGCCAACCCTCACGCCCGTGTCGTCACCAGCGATGACGCCAAGGCACCACGTCCGTAGTGACGAAGCATTCGTTGGGGTGAGCGCCCGTGAGGAATCGGTAGACGGCCGCAACAGGTACCGGATCAACTACGGATGGCCCCGATTGGCCCGACGGTGATGCTGGCGACGGATCCGAAAAAGCCGGAGGCACGATGGACCGCACCATGGCACGGGCGACAACCGCCGAACTGGAGTCAGATTCGGACGGAGCTGGACTGGTGGCGACGGGCATCACCAAGTCCTATCGACGAGGGATGTGGCCGCGTCGGCGGGAACTGGCGGTGCTCAGGGGCGCAGACTTCGAGGTCGGCGCCGGCGAGGTTGTCGGCCTGGTCGGCGAGAACGGATCCGGCAAGAGCACCCTCATGAAGATCCTCGTTGGCGCACTTGCGGCCGACAGCGGCACGATCAGCGTCATCGGCCGGATGGGATACTGCCCCCAAGAGCCCGTTCTGTACGACCGGCTCACGTGCGAGGAGCACCTCGAGCTGTTCGGCGTCGCCTACGGCATGGACGAGGCGGCGGTCGCCGAAGCGGCGGACAACCTCTATGCCACACTCGGGTTCGAACGCTGGCGAACGACCCGGGCGGAGGAGCTCTCGGGTGGTACCCGGTCCAAGCTCAACCTGGCCGTGGCGCTCCTCGCCGACCCCGAGGTGTTACTCCTCGACGAACCGTACGCCGGATTCGACTTCGACACCTATGAGCGGTTCTGGGACCTCACGGCCGAGCGCCGGGCGGCTGGTCGAAGTGTGGTCGTCATCAGTCACTTCATCACCGACCAGGCCCGCTTCGACCGGATAGTGGAACTACGCGACGGTCTGACTGTGTCGCGATGAGCTCGATGTCTGGGCTGGTCGCACGGCGGGCGCTGCTTGATTATGCGCGGAAGCCCCTGAATCTCGTGATGCTCGTTCTGGTGCCGGTTGTGCTGGTCTTCGTATGGGGCCCAACCCTGGCCAACTTCTCTAAACTGAGCGGCGGAAGCGGCGATCACCGCCAGATCGAGGCGGCCACAGCAGGCTGGGCTGCTGCGGCACTCGCTGGTCTAGCCGGGTTCTTCCAGATCACGGGCGCCCGGGCGGCCGACCGGCGGCTGGCGGCCGCGGCCCATCGAACTGCGCCCGTCGTTGCCGGCCGCCTCGGCGCGTCTCTCGGCCTGGCCGTGCTGGCCGCGGCCGGGGGTCTCGTGGCGCTGGCTGCACGCGTCGGGATCAGTGATCCGATGCGGGCGATCTCGGCAACCTTGGTGGTCGCCGTTATCTACCTCGCGTTCGGTGTGCTCGTCGGGACGTTCGTGAAATCGGAGATGAACGGCTCGCTGCTGGTGAGTGTGGTGTGGGTGTTCGACGTGTTCCTCGGACCGGCCCTCACCGCAGGGTCGTCGCCAATGACCCGAGTGTTTCCGCTGCACTTCCCCACCCTCGTGTTGACGGCGCAGGCGAGCGGGCACGCCGGCCCCCTTGGCGATGTGGGCTGGTCGATGGTCTGGGCGGTGGGCCTGTCGGTTCTGGCGGTGGTCCGTCTGGTGGCCACCACGCGACCGGCGTCCGCACCGGCGAGTGAAGCGGGCGGAACGCTAGTTCCGCCCGGGTCGGCGAGCACGGCTCGCGTGACCTCGTCGCCGTCGGCGCCCGTGAAACCCGCG
>JANYHQ010000632.1 GCA_025358985.1 Acidimicrobiales bacterium | reverse complement strand
CCCCCACCACGCCCACATCCACTTTGATAAGTGCACCTAGTACCACGGCAACGGCCAGCAGTGCAGTGGTGCGACGGCCGAGTTGGCAGTGATCGGTGGTGACACGGGCCATACCGGCAGCCAGGGCCACCACCAACACCACGCCGGGGGCATCACCACCGAAACCCTGCGGGGCCACCATGGCCCACGTGAGGGGGACGGCCACCACGGTGGCCAGCCACCATGGCATCACACGCCGCAGCCGACTGATGAGGAACCACGCCACGAATGCGAACAACGGGATACGCAGCCAACCGGCCACCAGACCTTGCGCCGGATAGGCAATCACGGGTTGGACCAGAAACCCCAACGGACCAAACGTGTACACGATGTCGGTACCGAAACGCAGGTGATGGTGGCGGGCCATGTGGAGCCCCACGCCCCATGATGGATCCAGGCCGTTGCCCACATCCATCACGAACGGTGGAAACACCCATATCGCAACTGCGAGGCCGAGTACCCAGTGACCAAGCCGAGCCCGTCTGGATAACTGCTGCGCAGCGATGGTCGGGCGGAACACTCTGGGCAGGGTAGTGGGCCTCGGCGGACGAGCGCAGGCCCATGTACATGGCGTCTGGCAGACTCACAGTGTCATGAGCGCTCCGAAGTTCGTTCCCGTTGCCACCGTTGCTGCCTTCCGCGGCGATTCGGCGCTGCCCCCCGCCCAGGAGTGGCGTACGGACCGGCCAGGCGAGATCGTGGGTGAGGTTCCCACCGGTCGCCGGATGGGTCGTCCGGGGCCGGATCAGGGGTATGCCATCAAACTGGCCAATACCTTCCACACCAAGCTGCACCTCACACCGGGCGAACATGAACACGATGTGTTGGCAGGCATTCTGCCGGTGGCCCTGAAGCGAGCTGCACTGTACGGCCGGGCACCGGTGATTCATGACCTGCAGATGGCATTCACGTTGTTCGGTTTCCTCGATGCCGATGCCCCGGCGGATCAGGTGGCCATGCGCAAAACGGCGTTCGAGGCGGCCGGACACCACTACGACCTACAGCGAGCCATCGCCGACATGGTGCCTGACACCACCCTGCGTATGAGCGCGCTCGACCAGGCGTCGGTGCCGTGGCGGGAACTGTTGGTGGCGTCATGAAGCGCTTGACCTCGCCGCTGCAGTCCGTCACAGTGGGGCCAATGTCGTTTCGTATCACCCTCCTCCTTCTGATGTAGGCGAGCACCCACATAGGTGCCCGCCGTTACCCCTGTGTCCTTTTCGGACCGGGGGTTTTTTGTTTGCCCGCTCACCAGTCAGGCCATTTCCCAGTCAGGACGCTTCCGATGCCACCGAAGTCCGTACAACCCAAGCGCATGCCCTTCGACAAGTACCGCCCCTATCCGGCGGTCAATCTTCCGGACCGTACGTGGCCCGACCAGCGCATCACCAAGGCGCCGTTGTGGTGCTCGGTGGATCTTCGTGATGGCAACCAGGCGCTCATTGATCCTATGGATCCGTCGCGCAAGTTGAAGATGTTCGAGACGCTGGTGGCCATGGGGTTCAAGGAGATCGAAATTGGTTTCCCCAGTGCCTCGCAACCTGATTTCGATTTCTGTCGACTGCTCATCGAAAAGGATCTCATTCCCGACGACGTGTCTGTCCAAGTGTTGGTGCAGTGCCGCGAGGAGCTCATTGCGCGTACCTACGACGCCCTCATCGGAGTGCCACAGGCCATCGTGCACTTTTATAACTCCACGTCGGTGTTGCAACGCCGGGTGGTGTTCGGGTTGGACAAGGCGGGGATCACTGACATTGCCGTGCAGGCGGCTCGGATGTGTGAGCGCTTCGAGTCGGCCACCACCTCAGATTCGCGTATCCGTTACGAGTATTCGCCGGAAAGTTTCACCGGTACAGAAATCGAGTACGCGTTGGAGATTTGTAATGCCGTCATTGCCGAGGTGGATCCAACGCCGGAACGGCCATTGATCCTCAACCTGCCCGCCACGGTGGAGATGTCCACCCCCAACATCTATGCCGATCTCATCGAGACGTTCCATCGCCACGTGGACCGTCGTGAG
>JANYHQ010000618.1 GCA_025358985.1 Acidimicrobiales bacterium | reverse complement strand
TTCGGAGGTGTGGGGGCCGGACCGCAGATTGCTGCGTTGCGCGCCGGTGTGGACGTAGTGGTCGCTTGTCCCGGTCGCCTCAACGATCATCTGCAGAGCCATCACGCCAACCTCGATGCCGTCGAGATCACGGTGCTCGATGAGGCCGACCACATGGCCGACCTCGGGTTCCTTCCGGTAGTGAAGAAGTTGTTGGATCAAACCCCACGGCGTGGTCAACGCATGTTGTTCTCGGCCACGTTGGACAACGGTATCGACATCTTGGTGAGGACCTATCTTCATCAGCCCCGCACCCACAGTGTGGACTCTGAGCAGTCGCCGGTGTCGACCATGGAACACCACGTGTTGCATGTGCGCCTCGAGGATCGACTGCCGGTGATCGTGGATCTGGCCCGAGCCCCAGGGCGCACCATGATCTTCACTCGCACCAAGCATGGCGCCAAGAAGTTGGCCAAGCAATTGGTGACCAGTGGCGTACCCGCCGTGGAGTTGCATGGCAACCTCGCCCAGAATGCGCGTACCCGCAATTTGGCCGCCTTTGGCGACGGCACCGCCACCGCATTGGTGGCCACCGACATTGCCGCCCGGGGTATCCATGTGGACGACGTGGCTCTGGTGATCCACGCTGATCCGCCTGCTGAGCACAAGGCCTATCTCCACCGTTCCGGTCGCACCGCACGAGCAGGAGCTGACGGCACCGTGGTCACCATGATGCTCGATGAACAGGTCAAGGACGTACGTATGCTTACGAAGCAGGCGGGTATCTCACCCACCACCACCAAGGTGGAGGTCGGCCACCCACTGCTCATGAAACTGGCTCCGGGCGCTCGACGGTTCGTGACCCCCGCCCCTCAGGCGGCGCCGGAGCCCCAAGTGCGCACCCCGCGTCCAATGGGCAACCCCGCCAATCGTCGACCCGGCGCCGCACTCGGTGCCAGCCGTGGCCGTGGTCCGGCCGCGGCCAGCGGCCGACCGTCGGGTGGACCATCGTCGGGTGCGCCACGCCGATCCGGACGCGCCGGCGGTCAGTCCGGCCGGGCCCGCTAGATCATCGGATTATCGTCTGGTCTCATGCAGACCTTCTTTGTGGAGATCAAGTGTCATCTGGGCAAGACGTATGAGGTGGCCAGTCACTTGGCCGATGCCGAAATTGCCTCAGAGATCTTTTCCACTGCCGGTCAGTACGACATCCTGGCCAAGTTCTCGGTAGACGACGATGCTGACATCGGGCACTTCGTGGGATCCAAGGTGCAGGTATTGCCGGGCATTGCCGATACGCACACCATCATCACCTTCAAAGCGTTCTGAGTCCACTTGTCTACAACCTGTCCTACTTTTGCTTGTAGGGTGACACTGTCCGAAACAGCGTAACTAGAGGAGCCGAAATGGCCAAGATCAAGGTTGTCACCCCCGTCGTGGAAATGGACGGCGACGAGATGACGCGCATCATCTGGCAGTTCATCAAGGACAAGTTGATCCTGCCGTATCTCGACATCGACCTGAAGTACTTCGATCTGAGCATCGAGCGTCGGGACGCCACCGACGATCAGGTCACCATCGACTCCGCCGAGGCCACCAAGAAGTACGGCGTGGCCGTCAAGTGCGCCACCATCACACCCGACGAGCAGCGAGTGGAAGAGTTCGGCCTCAAGAAGATGTGGAAGTCGCCGAATGGCACCATCCGCAACATTCTCGGCGGCGTCATTTTCCGTGAGCCCATCGTGATCTCCAACATTCCGCGCCTGGTACCAGGGTGGACCAAGCCCATCGTCATCGGCCGTCATGCCCACGGCGATCAGTACAAGGCCACCGACTACAAGGTGCCGGGTGCGGGCACCGTGATGATGACCTACATCCCGGCCGATGGCAGCGAGCCGGTCGAGATGAAGATCGCCGACTTCGGAGCCGACGGCGGCGTGACGATGGGGATGTACAACTTCAACGACTCCATCCGCGATTTCGCCAGGGCGTCGCTGCGTTACGGGCTCATCCGCAACTACCCCGTCTACCTCAGCACCAAGAACACCATCTTGAAGGCCTACGACGGGGCGTTCAAGGACATCTTCGAAGAGGTCTACCAGACCGAGTTCAAAGCAGAGATGGACGCCGCCGGACTGACGTACGAGCACCGCTTGATCGACGACATGGTTGCCTCGGCGATGAAGTGGGAAGGCGGCTACTTGTGGGCCTGCAAGAACTACGACGGCGATGTGCA
>JANYHQ010000549.1 GCA_025358985.1 Acidimicrobiales bacterium | reverse complement strand
AGTTGGTTTCAGACGGTGTTGTTGGGCCACGAGATACCAGAGCCATGGGCGTCCGCGCCGTTGGACGACGATCCGGACTGGGACTTCCACTCGGCGGCGGCCGATCAACCTGATGACCTTGTGGCCCTTTATAGGGCCTCGTGCCAGCGCAGCCGAGTGGCGCTGCAGGGATGTGATTCGTTGGACATCATGGCATTGGCCATGAGACGCGGGGAGGCGTTCTCTCTACGATGGATCGTGATCCACCTCATCGAAGAAACGGCCCAGCACCTGGGCCATATGGACATCCTGCGTGAGCTCATCCTCGATGAGCCGCCGCCGCAACCCCGTAACAACTGACCACTAGGAGCAGTACCCTCCCTTGTGTGCCTGAGTCGCCTGCACCCGTCCGGCTAATTCTCGGCGCTGATCGCCCCGCCGCATTGGCGGGCGCGGTTATCGAGGCCGTTGCCGCCAGCCTGTACCAAAAAGTACTGGTGGTGGTACCCGATCAACGTCGAGCCGATGCTGCCCAACTCGCACTCATCTCCCTCGCCGACCGGGTGGCAGTCACCACGTCCGGAGCCTGGGCCCGGTCGATACTGGAGCAAGCCGGACGCCGACCGCGGATGATCTCGGCTGGTGAGCAGCGGACACTGGTGGCGCGGCTCAGTGGAGAGGACAACCCTCGACACATTCACGAACTAGCCAGCGCGCTCATTAATATGCAGCTGGCTTTCGTCGGGGCGGAGGAAGTGCGCACTCATGCTGACGCCGATGGCACCCCCGCCGTCTCCGCTCGCTGGCATCGGGTGGCGGAACTATCAGAGCGGTATCACACTCACCTGCGCGCATATGATCTGGTAGATCGTGCGGGACTGATGGTGGAAGCGGCCACGATCATGCGGGGCACCAAAGCCATCGACCAACACTGGGAAGGTCACCCCGCCCTGATCGTCGTGGATGCCGATCAGTTCGATGTGCCCACGCAACGCTTGTTGACTTCACTGATCGGCCCCTCTCGATCAGCGTCCACCACCGCATTGTTCACCGGCAACCCGCTCAGTGCCGGTTCGGGCGCTCACTGGCTTTCCCGCTTGCACAAGCAAGTACGTACCACCGTCGAGCGGCAAACCGTGGCGCCGGAACCAGAAATGTTGCTCATCCACGCCGGGCATCCGGCCATGGAGGCCCATGCGGTGATCGGCGAGCTCCGGGCCGCCCATGATGCGGGCATTGAATGGGGCCAGATGGCGGTGCTTTGTCCTGGCCACCGCCACGAGTTGCGGGCGGTGATGCATGCCGCCCAACAGGCGGGGATCGTCGTACAGGGCGGACCCCCACCCCGGCTCGATGGCCCCATCGTGGACGCCATCGCCGCAGCCACGCGTGCTCAATCAATTCGTACCTATACGGATCCGATCGACGTGGTGCGTGAGCTATTGGTGGAGCTCGTACCCAACTTGGCTCAGGAAGTGCCTGGGGTGGTCGACCTCGTGCTCGGGCTCATCCGCCACAGTGAACTGTTCCCAGGAGACATCGATGGGTGGCTGGCCGATCTCGACCGCACTCCGGTGGCACCTCTCCCCCCTGCTCCTCCCACCGCCGACGCCGTTACTCTGGAATCCATCGACCACATCGGTGGCCGGACGTGGCTGCATGTGGTGCTCATAGACGCGGTGGAGGGGGCTTTGCCGACCCGGCGGCCAACCCCGCCGCTTGATCCAGCCGTGTTCGATGGGCCAAGTTCATCAGGCACTCTGCGTATGCAGTGGTTGGCGCTCGAACGGGCCCGCTTCGCCGAAGCCACGGCCAGCGCCCGCCAACGTTTCACCGTGATCGGCGCACCAGAGCCCGGCGCGCTCCTCAGCCGGTTCGTGGAGGGACTGCCGATCGCCCCTCGACGCCTGCCGACAAGACATCCGGACCCGCAGCGTTGGCCGCAGGGGCTGGCTGAAACGACGAATACAAAAGCGTTCCACTACGGTGCGTCGTTGCATCTGAGCGCCACTCAACTCACGATGTTCGAAAACTGCCCATGGCAGTACACGCTGCAATACCGCTTAGGCCTGCGGGGCATGGGCGGACTGGCGGCTCGCTTTGGAACTCTGATTCATCACATTCTGGAGCAGTTTCTGTCCCCCACCACCGAACTCACCCAGACACTCGATGCACTCATCGACCTTGCCGCTGACACCTGGACTGATGACATCGCCGACTACCGGCCCCAGGCCGAGGACTACCGACGACGGCTCGACGTCATCTTGCGCAGCTGGTGGCACAACGAGGGAGAGAGTCTGGTGGCGGAACACCGCGTGTTGGCGGTGGAGCACGAGTTCAGCATCGCGGTGGACGGACACTCATTGCATGGCTTCATCGATCGCGTTGATCGCGTGAAGGGCGGCATCAAGGTGGTGGACTACAAAACCGGTGGCAAAGCGCGCAGCAAGGCCGAAACACAGGACAATCTGCAACTCGCCGTGTACCACTTGGCCGCTTCCAAGGATCCTGCGTTGAATCAACACGGACCGGTGCAGGCGCTCGAGCTGAACTTCATCGCTGCGGGCACTTCCGGTACCGTACGTCCACAGATCATCTCGGCAGACCACGATCAGCTCACCGAGGCGCGCATCGTGGCGTTGGCGGCACGGATGTTGAGCGAAGAACACGAGCCTTCGGTGGCCGCCAACTGTGAGTACTGCGACCTTCATCGGCTCTGCCCGCTACAGCCTCAAGGTAGGCCGATACCTGTAGTACTACGTGCACCTACAAATGCGAAGCGCCGGGCTGGGAGAAGCGTATGACCGATATCATCGGTGTGGATCTCACCGAGGCACAGCACGCGGCGGTGACCCACCCGGCCGCTCCGCTGTTGGTGGTGGCTGGAGCGGGGTCAGGCAAAACCCATGTCATGGCGGCGCGCATAGTGCATCAGATACGTTGCGGACTGCCGGCCCAGTCGGTCTTGGGTCTCACCTTCTCTAACAAGGCAGCGGGGAACCTGCGCGCCCGTATCGTGAAAGAACTCGGAGCGGGCGAAGACGTCACCGTTTCCACCTATCACGGCTTTGGAGCGTCGCTGGTGGTGGCCCATCGTGAGCTACTCGGCCTGGCCGAGGACCTCCGACTGCTCGATCGCGCCCAGAGCTTTCAACTGCTCCTCGATGTGTTCGATGAGTTCCGATTCGTCGTCCGCAAGACCGGAATGCCACTCGGCATTGTGGGCGATGCCCTTATTCTGAAATCGCGGGCCAGCGATCATCTGGTGTCGGTGACCGAGATCGAGGCGGACTGCGAAACCATCGCCGATGACATTGATCTTCCTGCTGTGCTCAGGGACGCTGCTGCCAAGCGTTCTGAGTTACTGCCGTTGATCCGGTCGTACAACGATCGGAAACAACAACTGGGCTTGCTCGACCACGATGACCAGATCGCCATGGCGGTAAGGCTGTTGGAGCAGCATCCCCATATTGCCCATGAGCTTCGCGACGCCCATCCCTTTGTGCTGTTGGATGAGTACCAGGATACCAATTTTGCCCAGCGTCGGATGTTGGAGCGCATCTACCCACCCGGTTCAGCCATCACCGCAGTAGGCGACGACATGCAGTCGATATACGCATTCCGGGGCGCCCATGTCCGCAACCTATTCCTCTTTGGTCACCATTTCGGCGCGCTCACCGACCCGGTCAAGCTGGAGATCAGTTTTCGCAACGGATATCGCATCTTGGAGTTGGCCAACCGCATACAAGCCCAAGTGCCAAGCGCGCAGATCAAAACGCTGCTCCCCCATCAAGGTGCTCCGGAGGGGAACATCACCTGC
>JANYHQ010000544.1 GCA_025358985.1 Acidimicrobiales bacterium | reverse complement strand
GCGGTGCTCGATTTTGTTCCACTTGCTGGTGCCGGGTGGGTAGTGCATCACTTCGATTTGAAGCCCGGTCTCGGCTGCGAGCTTGGCGAGGTGCCACTTCCATGCGCGCACCCGGTACCCGTTCGAACCGCCGGCGTCCGCAGTAACGACCAGGCGCGTGGCGGTCGAGAACCGGGTTGCGCCGAGCGTCTTCCACCAGCGGCGGATCGACTCGACGGCGAACTCAGCGGTGTCTGCGGTGTCACCAACGTTGACCCAGCCCTCGTCGTTGGCCACGTCGTAGATCCCATACGGGATGGCCTTGGTGTGATCGCCAAGACTGGTGTCGGCGAAGTCGTGCACGTTCACACGTTCCGGTTCGCCTGCGGGCTGCCAATAGCGTCCGCCGTTGCTGTAGTTCCCGAGCAATTCCTTCTTCTTAGTGTCGACGCTGATCACCGGTTCACCCGCTGCGATTGCCTCACTCACGACACGGTTGAGGTACCGGAACTGGCCGTCACGATCCGGGTGCGTCGTACCCTCGTTCTGGTTCGAAGGTGCCTGAAGGCTGTAGCCAAGCTGATGCAACATGCGCCGCACCGACTCCGCCGACGTCTTGAACTTGCGTTCCTGCAACTCGCGAGCAAGTTCGTACGTCGACTTCAACGTCCATCGCAATGCCGACATTGGATTCCCACGCATGTCGGGATGCACGAGCTCGTCGAGCGTTTCCAACAATCCGGGCTGCTTCTCAATCGCCGGCTGGTCACCGCCGCCCACAGCACGCTGACGCTCCGACGGCTCGATCCCAGCCTCAACTTCCGCCACCGCCTTAATCACCGTGTTACGCGACAACCCCGACGCGTCAGCCACCAGCGACTTGCCACCACGACCCAGCACATGCGCCATCGCGCCCGCCACCACACGCCTCTGCAACTCGTTCAAATGCGGCAACACGATCTCAAAAAACTCACCAAGCTCATCAACATCCGCATCCACAACCACACGCACCCACCCGGATAGGTAGCAGAAGGCCCAGGGGAGGCCGCTTCGGCGCGCCTGCGCTTTTATTCCCAGCTGGCTACTGTGCCAAAGGGGCTTTCGCTCCTTCCCTTCCGGTTCCGCTCAGGCTGTGGACTTGGTGCACGTTCCTGGACCTCCTGCAGGGTGCTGGACGGCCACAAACCTGCTGGATGTCTACACTGGACCCGTGAGGAGTCAGCGGTCGGTTTGGAGTGCACTTCACGCCCGAGAATGGGTCTCAGGGAAGGTCTCGGGCGTGAAACGGGTCCCCGAGACGCACATCGCGCCCGAGAGTTAAGCTGAGACCACTTCTCGGACGCAAAGGGTGCGGCCTGGACGAACTCACTCCACCGTTTGAGCGGTTTCCCAATTTCCTGAATTCCGATAGGAATTATCGGGTTTACGGCCCTCGGCGGCTACGTTGGGCGCACTGGCGCCATCCGACGTCGCCCGAGCCTAAGGAATCCGCTGTGTCCGTTCTCGATGAGGTCCTCGCCGCCAATGCCGCCTACGCATCGGCATTCGGCACCAAAGCCGACTTGGCTATGCCGCCGGCGCGTAAGTTTGCCGTGCTCACGTGTATGGATGCCCGCCTCGACCCGGCCAAGTATGCGGGACTTCGCGAGGGTGACGCTCACGTCATCCGCAACGCCGGGGGCCGAGCCAGCGACGATGCCATTCGCTCACTCGTCATCTCGTACAAACTGCTCGGTACCAAGGAATGGTTTGTCATCCACCACACCAATTGCGGTATGGAGTTCTTCACCGATGACGTGATGCGCGGGCTGTTGGGCAAGAGCCTGGAGACCGCCGCACTGGGCGCCGAAGGGTTCTACGACGTGGGCACCGGCCCCGGCTCCGGCGAGGGCAGCTATGTGGACTGGCTCACCATTGCCAATCAGGAACAAAGTGTGCTGGCCGACGTGACCCGTATCCGGTCGCATCCGTTGGTGCCCAAGACCATCCCCATCTACGGCTACATCTACGACGTCACCACCGGTCACCTGGTGGAGGTTCCGTCCGCCACGAAGGCTGGCGCCCCCAGCTGACGAGCCCTCATCCGTCAGCCACCGACGAGACGGGCCACGGTGAAGATGGCCAGTCCCGCCAACCCACCCACCAGCGTGCCGTTGATACGAATGAACTGCAGATCCGGGCCGATCTGAGCCTCGATGCGCTTCGATGTGTCATCGGCATCCCAGCGTTCCACGGTGGTGCGGATGAGTGATGCGATCTCGTGACCATGCTCGGTAGCCACATGACGTACCGCACCTACCAACCACGCATCAAGCTTCGATTGAAGTGCCTCATCAGATCGTAAGGACGTCACCGCCCGCGCCGTGGCTTGGTCCAGTCGCTGGTGCAACACACTGTGCGGATCGCCAGCTTGTAGCGCCAGTTGGTGCTTGGCATCCAGCCACAACGAGGACGTCCACTGGCGCACACTTGGATGGTCCAGAACATCCCGCTTGAGTGCATCTAGGGTGAC
>JANYHQ010000540.1 GCA_025358985.1 Acidimicrobiales bacterium | reverse complement strand
CATCGTTGCATCACCGTCAGCCACCGAAGAGCTTTCCGTGGCCGCCGGTGTGGCCATGGTGATCGTGGATCTATCCACCGCTCAGGCCAACGGACGATTCAGCGGCGGCGGCGCCGTTCTGGACACGGTGTCGCTGCTGCCCTGCGTCTTGGCCGCCCGGGTGTCTCCGTTGGCGGCACCACCGTGGTGGGAACTGGCCGACCGGTGCGACGTACTGCTCAGCCTGGATTCGGCCGACGAGGCCGAAGCAGCGCTCTTTGATCGCGGCATGGTTGCCGTCACCGACAACGACATCGACGATCTGCGCCGAAACGTGCTGGGAGCACCCCTGGCGGCGGTGGCGCTGGCCATGCTGCTGCGCCACGGATCGTCGCGCAGCATCGCCCAAGGCCTGGAGGCGGAGTCGACGCTGTACTCGTTGTTACAAGCCGGACCGGAGTTTGCTCGTTGGCGGGTCGCTCGCGCTAAGCCCCCACGCTTCGACGAAGGATCGGCTGTCATCGTGGAGCGAATTGGCCCCGAACTGCACATCACCCTGGCTCGCCCGCAGGTGCACAACGCGTTGAACCGACGTATGCGCGACGAATTGGCCGAAGCACTTCTGGTTGCCGCGTTGGATGATTCGGTGAGGTCGGTGGTAGTGGATGGCGCCGGACCGTCGTTCTGCAGCGGCGGTGACCTCAACGAATTCGGCCTGTTCGGTGATCCGGTCACCTCCCACTTCACCCGTCTCGGCCGAAGCCCAGCGCGCTTATTGTCGCGTGTAGCGCAGCGCACCCAGGTCCATCTGCACGGCGCAAGTATGGGGGCTGGTATCGAACTACCCGCCTTCGCATCACGGGTCACGGCCGCCGCTGACACGGTGATGGCATTGCCTGAACTGGGTATCGGCCTCATCCCCGGGGCAGGTGGAACCGTGAGCATTCCTCGGCGTATCGGGCAACACCGCGCTGCCTATCTGGCATTGAGTGGATGCCGTATCGATGCCGCCAGGGCATTGCGGTGGGGCCTCATTGATGACATCTCAGAAACTCACATCACAGAAACTGCAGCAACTGAGCATCTAGGGGGATCGTGATGGCTGGACCGATGGACGGCGTACGGGTGGTGGAGTTGGGCGTGTGGATCGCCGGACCAGCGGCTGCCGGGGTACTGGCCGATTGGGGGGCCGATGTGGTGAAGATCGAACCCCTGACCGGGGACCCGGCGCGCACCTTCGCCCAGATGATGGGTGGTGACATGGCCAACAACCCGGTGTTCGAGCTCGACAACCGCAGCAAACGCAGTATCGCCCTCGATTTGTCAACAGATGCAGGACGCGTCGTGGCTGCAGAATTGATCGCCGGCGCTGACGTATTTGTCACCAATGTGCGCGCCCCGGCGTTGGCCCGGGCCGGTATCGATCACACCACGATGTTGGCCCGTCATCCCCGCCTTGTCTACGGCCACATCACCGGGTACGGCTTGGAGGGTCCCGATGCAGATCGCGCCGCCTTCGACATTGCGGCGTTCTGGGCCCGCTCCGGTATCGCCCACTTGTTGACCCCTCCCGGCGGTACCCTCCCATTTCAGCGCGGTGGCATGGGAGACCAGTCCACCGGGGTCCAGTTCGCCGGCGCCCTGTCAGCCGCGCTGTTCGCTCGTGAACGATCTGGACAAGGCCAATTGGTGTCGTCGTCACTGCTACGCCAAGGCGTCTACACCATTGGTTTTGACCTCAACACCATGCTCGGGTGGGGCCAACATCCGGCCATCGGCAACCGACTCACCATGGCCAATGCCTCCATCAACAACTACACAACCGGTGATGACCGCCGATTCTGGATAGTGGGGTTGGAAGCCGATCGGCATTGGCCCCCATTGATCCGATCTGTGGGGCATCCGGAGTGGGCCACCGACGAACGCTTTGTGACGGCGCCTGATAGGGCCCGCAATGCCGTGGCCTTGATTGCACTGCTCGACGAGGTGTTTGCCACCCAGACACTGGATCAGTGGGCGGAGGTGTTCTCGCACGAACCCGACATGTTCTGGGCCCCGGTCAATACCCCCGAGGACATTCTCAATGATCCGCAGTTGCGTCACGCTGGCGGACTGGTGGAAGTCCCCGACCCATATGGAACCACCACCATGATCGCCTCACCGGCTGACTTCTACGGCACCCCGTGGGCGCCGCGCTGGATTGCCCCAGGACTCGGAGAGCACACCGCCGAGATCCTGCGCGAACTGGGTCGCAGCGATGCGCAGATCAACGAGATGGTGGCGACCGGTGCCGCAGGCCTCGCTCCTACGCAGTGAGGCTGTCCTGGGAGCATGGCCTCACCGATCAGTCGATCAGTCGATCAGCGTCACTGCGATGCCACCCAGCATCACCGTGGCATCGTCCACCCGACACCCTCGGGCTGACGCAGCGGCGATGAGAGCGGGACCGTTCTGCACTCGCACCCCAATACCGGCGAGCCCCTCACCTCGACCGTCAGTGGCCACCGTGAACCGCAACGTGGCATTGTCCAAACCAATGGTGGGAACACCCGCCATCATGTCCACCTGGATGCCCAGGACCTGCGACCACCGCTGCGCCAACGCCTCGGGATCCTCACTCTGTATGTCGGCGAATACGATCGCCTGCACCACCTGCGTGCGGGCCAAGTGCCAGTCGGGGCCGGCGGGCTCCCACGGCCCGTTCATGGACTCACCACCCACCTGTACATCTATCTCCAAGAACGATCCACCGGTGTCGCGCGGATGCAACTGCATGAGGCGGTAGTGAGCTGTGTCGCGTTCCACCACCTTTCGTACACCGGCGGCTTCCACTCTTGCCTTCACGGGGCCGTGATCACTGCATTGCAAAATCACCATGTAGCCGCCGTCTCCGCCACGACGCTCGAGGTACCGGCCGCCTGCGGTGCCCGGCTCGGTGGGTGACACCACCTCGATGAACTGTTCTCCGGCCGGCATCACTGCGTTGTGGAGCCCGAATGCCGCCACGGCGGGGTCGCGGTAGGCAACGTTGATACCAAGCACGTTGTGGAACTCCGACACCGCGGACTCGAGGTCATTGGCCACCAACGCTATCTGCCGCAAACGGATCCACATACGTTCTCATTTCGCTGAAGGGCACGATCTTTCAAACGGTCGGATCTTCTACCTGGTCTGATCGGCGATCCCAATCGGTGAGCAGCGCGCCCTCATCATTTTCGTGCCACGCTCTGCGCAGCCGGGACCCGCAGGGCCACCAAGGGAGACGTCGTGAAGGACTGTTGTCGTTGAAAGTAAGTGTGCTGGGTGCAGGATCGTGGGGTACCACTGTGGCGTCGCTCACCAGCGGACGACACCACACCACGTTATGGGCGAGGGACCCGGCCGTGGCCACCGAAGTGCAACATCACCACACCAACGAGGGATATCTGCCGGGGTTCACACTGCATCGCAAACTGTGTGCCACTGCTGATCTGGAGGAAGCGGTGGGTGATGCGGAGCTGTTGATCGTGGGCGTGCCGTCACAGGGGTTTCGCACGGTTTTGGAAACTGCCAAGCCGTTCATCCGACCGTGGATCCCGGTGGTGAGCTTGTCCAAAGGTCTGGAGACGGGCTCGTTGTTGCGTATGACGCAAGTGATCAAGGAGGTTCTGCCGGGACGGCCCGCCGCCGCCCTCACGGGGCCCAACATCGCTCGCGAGATCATGGCCGGCCAGGCCGCCGCCGCGGTCATCGCCACTGAGGATCTCGACGTGGCCGCCGCCCTTCAAGAGGTGCTGCAGCGCGGAGTGTTCCGGATTTACACCAATCACGATGTCATCGGCTGCGAGCTGGGTGGCGCTTTGAAAAACGTCATTGCCATCGCCACCGGAATGGCCCAAGGTCTGGGCGTGGGTGACAACACTCGCGCCACGGTCATCACCCGGGGCCTGGCCGAGCTCAGCCGATTGGGGGTGGCCATGGGAGGCGAAGCCGCCACGTTCTCCGGGCTCACCGGCATGGGCGACCTGGTGGCCACCTGTGTGAGCCCCAACAGCCGCAACCGCCAAGTGGGCGAGCAACTGGGCAAGGGCCGTGAGCTGGCGGACATTCTGGCGGAGATGAAGATGGTGGCCGAAGGTGTGAAGACAGCGGTCACCGTGCAGGAACTGGCCCACCGCCACGGAGTGGCCATGCCGGTTTGTGAGGCCATCCACCGTGTCATCATCGGGGAAAGCAAAGCCGTCGATGCCTACCGTGGCTTGCAACGCCAGAGTGCGGGGCATGAGGCCGAGCCCGGGTGAGTGGACCAAGATGACCGATACCAGTTCGCCCACCATCGGGAGAAACACCATGCCAGCAGCGGCCATCTTTGATCTCGATCGCACCCTCATCCTCGGATCGTCGGCGCCCGCCTTCGCCCGCCACCTGCATGAGGCGGGTCTCGGCCGCGGCGGACAGTCGCCACTCATGGAGCCGATGGTGAAGATCTTCGAACTGTTCGGCGAGTCGTGGACGGCCATGCAGGCAGCTCGGCTGTTCGCCAGCACGGCCAAAGGGTGGCCGGTTCACACAGTACATGAGGCGGCCTGCGCAGCCGCCCAGGAGCTACTCACAACGGTATGCGGATTTGTTCCGCAGCTGCTCGAAGAACACCGTGGCGCTGGTCGCCGCCTGGTGATGGCTACCACCTCGCCCTATGTGTTTGTGCAGCCGTTGGCCGAGGCCCTCGGCTTCGACGATGTGGTGGCCACCGCCTGGGCCCAAGAAGATGGCGAATACACCGGCAAGGTAGACGGACCGTTCGTATGGGGACGGGGTAAGCGGATGGCGGTACAGGCCTGGGC
>JANYHQ010000473.1 GCA_025358985.1 Acidimicrobiales bacterium | reverse complement strand
TTTGAGATCCGGATAGGCCTCGCCCAACGCAAACAGACTCTTCAACGTACCGGTGAGGGCGTTCTCCCCCGCCGCTGCGCCCGCCGGGCCGGTAGCGGACATGGCTGAGTTGCGGGCGTTGATGACCGCTTCGAAGGTGGCCTTTTCGTGGGTGGCGTAGCCCTTCACCGTTTCCACCAGGTTGGGGATGAGATCGTGGCGGCGCTTGAGTTGCACCTCGATCTGGGCCCACCCGTTCTCGATGCGGTTACGCACCTTCACCAATCCGTTGTACGACAGCATCAAGTAGAGACCGATGAGTACCACCAGCACCACGAGCACGATCACGATTGCCATGACAAGTCCTTTCCTCCGGATGGAGACGTACTCAGCATTGCAGTCTCAGACGATGGATTCGTACAGAGCCTCATAATCCTCGGCCAACGCATCCATGGAGAATGCCTCAGCACGTTTGTGACCCGCTTCGGTGAGCGCCGCCGCCAGTGCTGCGTCGCCCAGAATTCGGTTCACGGCGGAGGCCAACGCCCCCGGATCGTTGGGGGCCACCAGCAGCGCATCCAGGTCGGGAGTCACCACATTGCGGTAGCCGGCGATGTCTGAAGCCACCACGGGGGCACCGGCCGCCATGGATTCCAGGAGCACCACCCCGAACGACTCGCCCCCCACCGACGGTGCGCAGTAGACGTTGGTACTGCGCCACCGCCGGGCCAGTTCGGCATCACCGATGCGCCCCAGCCATTCGACGCGGTCACTGCCGTAGGCGGCGCGCAATTCAGCCGTTTGCGGACCGGTGCCGGCTACCAACAGCCGTACGTCGTTGGGCATGGACCGATGCGCTTCGAGTAGCACCGCCAACCCTTTGCGGGGCTCATGGCGACCCACGAACAGTACCGTTCGTTGACCCGGTGGCTTGGGCCACGGCAGTGCCGATGAAAACCGGGTGGTTTCCACCCCGTTGAACGTCGACAGATACAATCCACCCAATGCCCGACGGGCTAATTCGGCGGCGTCATCACTCACCGCGCAGCGCAGATCGAGGCGTTTACTCAACCACCGTACCCCGGGTTTGAACCACTTGTAGCTGGCACTTTCACCGGCGGCGTGGAAGGTGCCGATGGTGGGTGTCTGCTTGTACAACAACGCCGTCATGTTGGGTCCGGGCACGAGTGGCTCGTGGAGATGCACCACGTCGAACTCTTCATCACGCAGGGCGCGGATGGTGCGCAGTACGGCGGAGGGATCCGGGGCGATAGGGGCCACACTGCCGTTGGCCGCCAAGAAGATGGAGTTGCCCAGGGGCGTGATGCCCGCCTCCGGCGGCGGGCCGTCGCACGGGCCGAGCACTCGCACGTCGTGGCTCCGGCGCCGCAATGCCCGGGCCAGGCCCAGCACCTGACCCTGTACACCGCCGGGAAACGTGAGGCTGTAGGGGCTGAAGATGCCGATATGCACGGGTCAGGTCCCCGCAGGCGGTGGACTCGTCGCAGGTTCCACCGACGTCACGGTAGTCGGTCGTTCGTCCTCCCAGTACGGCTGAAATACGTGCCATTGCTCGGGATGCTCACGGATGAGTTCTTCGAATTGGCGCAACAGTTGATTGGTGAGCGCAATGGCGTCGGCGCGCAGACCGTTGCCACTACGAGGCTGCTCCAACGGCGCCAGAATCTTGCCGAAGGCTCGTAACCCACTCATCTCGAACACGGCGTTGGGTAGTAGCGGCGCCCCACTACGCAGCGACAACACGGCCGGCCCCAGCGGCACTCGGGCGGGATGGCCGAAGAACTCCAACAGTTCGCCGTTACCCACAATGTCGCGTTCGCACAGCAATCCCACCACTTCGTTGCGGCCAAGTGCGGCGCCCAACTTCACCATGGCCTTGGGGCCGGGTGGTTCTACGTGCATGCCATGACGGGCCCTCATGTCGCAGAACCATTGGAACAAGTCTGGCGGTTCCAGCGCTTCGGCGGTGATGGTTTCTTTCCAGTTGGTGCCCACCCATGCGCCACCGTGATCCCAGAAACCGACATGGGGCATGGCAAAAATGGCGCCTGTGCCAGCAGCCAATGCGTGCTCCACATGTTCACGTCCCTCGATCCGGATCCGTGTGTTCACATACGATGTGGAGCGATGAGGCAGTGCCAGCGACGACGCCCAGTAGCGACCGTATGAGCGAAACGACTTGGCGGTGGCGCGGTGCAGTTGGCGCGGCGAGAGGGTGCCACCGGCGATGCGTTGTTGGTGCTGGGCCACCAGCCGCCGGCGAGTGCCGTCGAGGGTGAACCAAGCCATGGCCGCAGTGTTGGCCAACGCCACTGCCACCGGCTCGGGTAGCACCGCCATCACCTGCGATGCGGTGAGGTAGAGGCGCAGCGGGCGCGACATGCGGCGACGGGGTGTCGTGTCAGTCCTGGTGGTCAGAAGACTGGGGCGGCGTTTTGGAATCCGAGCGGTCCGACTTGGGTCCGAGGAGGGCGCCGTAGCGTTCGGTGCGACGGGCCCGGCGCTGTTGGACTCGTTGACGACGTTGCTGGGCCACCAGGTCACGTTCGGCGCGCCAACGATCAACCCACTCGGTGGCCACAGTGGACGGGCCGGCCGTCGCCGTGCGTCGATTACCCAGTCGGTCACCAGCCACCCGATTACTGCGGCGGGCCAACGGCTCGGGGCGGATGGGGGTCATGGGACGATCCGCCTGCCTCCAGATTTTGACGAAGCGCTGCACGGCAGTGACGGAGGTGAGCACCAGCAGCAGCCACATCACCGGTATGAGCAGCACGCTGGCGAAGAACAGGCCCACGCCGATGACGATGATGCGCTCGGCTCGTTCCATGAGCCCGCCTTTGGCATCGAGACCGTAGATCTCTGCCTTGGCCCGCATATAGGAGATGAGCGTGGACACACCCAGAACGGCAAATGCGAGCATGGCGTAGTGGCCGCCCTTGATGGTTTGCAGATGCCATCCGATGCCGCCCACCAAGAGGGCGTCGGTGATGCGGTCGGCGGTGGAGTCGAAGAAGGCACCACGCATGGACGCCGATTGCGAGGCTTTGGCCACCGCTCCGTCGAACAGGTCCGGCAGCGCTGATGCGGTGAGGAGGAACACGCCGAGCATGGTGTGGCCGCTTCCTACTGCTACTGCCGTGGCGATGGCCATGACGAGTCCCAGACCGGTGAGTTGGTCGGGGGTGACGCCGCGGCGGGCCAGGAAGTTGCCGATGGGCTTGACGCCCTTGTCCGTAACGGTGCGGAGGTGTCCATCAAACAACGGGGGCTCCTCGGGTATGCGGCCCAGCAACAGCAATGCTCGCGAAGATTAGCAGCCGAGTGGTCACTGGCCTCGCTCCGTGAGCCGCCCCGCATCCTCGAATACGGACCAGTCCTCGGGGTTGTCCTGTACCAATTGACCGATGACGGTGGCGTCCACTCCGTCCACCAGGGCCATGGCCCGTTGCTTGGGGGGTTCTTCGGCGGAGTACATGAGGATGCGCCAGGTGGGTCGGCTCATGATGCCGCGCCATCCGAGTTGGGCCGACGCGTGACCCACGGCAAAGCCCAGGCTCTTGGAGGCCGAGGTGAGGGCGTCGACTTCTTTGACGGCCAGGTGCACGCCGGCCAAGAGGTGGTAGAGGCCGAGCACGATGAGGAGGGCGCCACCGACGGCGATGCCTCGATTGACGAAGATGGCATGGTCGCTGCGCGCTAGCCATGTGCCCAGCATCACCAGGCCGGACACGATGTACAGGGCCCCCGGCCAGCGTCGACGGGTGTTGTCGGGGAAGAGGTATGGGCCTACGAACCCCGTGACGTCGAGGTCCTCGGGAAGCTGGTCCCGGTGGGGCTCGTTGGGAGTACTCATCTCAATCCCAGAGGATAGTTCGAGCCACGTATGCACCCGGCCCCTCTCCTGGGGGGGGGGGGGGGGGGG
>JANYHQ010000449.1 GCA_025358985.1 Acidimicrobiales bacterium | reverse complement strand
GATCTCCTGTGAAATTTTTCGCGCTGACTTTCGGTGCCATGGGCTTGATGACCGTGATGACGGCCACCACCACGTTGATGGGCCGAAGGGCGGGGAACACCACATTGCGAAAGGCCTGCCATTCGTGACAGCCATCGATGGCGGCGGCTTCACGCAGCGACGGATCCACCGCTTTGAGGCCAGCCAAGTACAACACCATGATGTAGCCGATATGTCGCCAAGCCATGGCCACCAGCAATGCCGCGAAGTTCTTGGACAGTCCAAGGTCAAAGTCCAGGAACGGTGGCCGGAAAGCAAACAACGTTGACTTGTCGCCGAGGAAATCGATTCCCTTGCCGGGGATCACCTTGTTCAGTAGTCCTTGTTGTGGGTGGAACATGACGGCTTTCCAGATGAAGCCGACCACCGCCACAGACAGCACCACCGGCATGTAGAAGACACTTTGGTAGACACGCCCGCCTTTGATGCTCTTGTCCAACAGGTACGCAAACAACATGCCCACCAGTGAGCAAATACCCAACCACACGATGAGCACCAGGTTGTTGAACAGAGCGGGGAACAGTTTGGAATCAAAAATGGTGAAGATCTGCCAGAAGTTGCGGAACCCCACCGGTCGGGCATCGCCCACCGGCTGCAGGTTGTCCCAGCGCATGAACGACAAGACAGCGGTGATGATTGCCGGTATCCACACCAACACGACATGGAAAAACACCGGAATCCCAAGTGCGAACTTCAACCACACTCGGTCGCTCAAACTCAGTTGCTGAAAACGCCCGCGGCGCCCCCTAGGGGACGCCGCTTCTTCAACAGGTAGTGCCATCAGCTCAGCTGTTCGGGCGCTCGGTTACTCAAAACGTGTAAGTGGCTTTCTGCTCTTCCACCGTCTTGAGGATCTTGTCGATGTCATCACCGCTGAGGTAGTCCTTGAGGGCCGGGCCCACGACCTTCGATGCGAAGTCGGGGTCGGTGTCACGATCGAGGAACTGCGAGATGAACTTGGCCGAGCCAACCAGTTCGGCGCTCTTTTTCTGAATTGCCGTGTAACCACCAGTTTTGGCTTTCGAGTTGGCGGCCACCACCGAAGGATCCAAGCTGATGTAAGCATCAATGGGTGCAGCTCCCCCGAGGGCGGTGAGCAACGCCTTGGCCCCAGCCGGATTCTTGGGGCTCTTGGCCATCATGCACCCGTCGATGGGTGCTTCCACTGCGTCTTGGCCGTGAGCAGCATCGATCGAAGGGAATGCAAAGAAATCGATGTCATCGATGATGGCCTGGGCCGTGGGGTCCTTAGCCGGATCGAAGTTGCTCGTGATGAACGTACCCAGCAGGTACATACCCACTTCCTTCTTGCCGAACGCTGTAGCGGCATCCTGCCAGGTACGGCTGTTGACATCGGGCTGGTAGTACTTGGTGATGGTGGACCAATTGGTGAACACCTGCTTCACCTTTGGGTCTGTCCAGTTCTCCTTGCCGCCCATGAGCGACACATGGAAGTCGTACCCATTGGTACGCATGTTGATCATGTCGAACATGCCCATCTGCGGCCAGCCACCGTCATTGGCAGCGGCAAACGGCGTGATGCCATCGGCTTTCATCTTCTCGCAGAGAGCCAACGTTTCGTCCCACGTGGTGGGGATGGTGTAACCCTTTTCGGTGAACAGGCTCTTGCGGTAATGCACGGCCCATGGGTAGAAGTACAGCGGTACGAAGTACTGCTTGCCGTCGGTACCTGTAGCTGCGTTCTTGAAGCCACCGCTGAGGTCGGGCAGGTTGGCCCACACGTCGGAAATGTCGCTAACCACGCCCTTGGCGGCGAAGGCCCTCATCCGGTATCCGGCGAACCATGCCACCACATCATCGGGCTGCTGGATGTAGGTGTTGAAGTTCTCCTGGTAGCTGTTGTGATCAACGGTGTTGATCTTGACCTTGATACCGGTGGCGGCCATTGCGGCGGCCATGGCGCTCTTGGGCTTGTCATCGCTGTAGTTGGATCCGAAGGAGACCTCCCCCAGATCAGCGCCCGCGCCCGCAGCAACCGTGGTGGCGGCGGCACCGGCCACGGTGGTGTCGGCCGCTTCTGCGGTGGTGTCCACAGCTGCGGCGGTGGTATCAG
>JANYHQ010000435.1 GCA_025358985.1 Acidimicrobiales bacterium | reverse complement strand
GTCGCTTCGATCGGCGGCAATGAGTGCACCAGCGTCGTACACCACGCTCACGATGGCGCCCCCTCATGGGCGACGCGCTGGTGGGCCGCTGCTAGTTCGTCATCGTTGAGCATCCCGTGCTGGAGTTCCCACTCGGCAACTGCGCGCAGTCCGTCTCGAGCGGTGAGCATCCGTCGCGCCGCTCCTGTCATCCAAGCCGACACGCTCAAGCCCTCCTCGGCAGCGGCCAGAATCACCTGGGCATGAACATCGGGGTCAACCGTGATGGCCAGCTTGGGCGATGGGTTTCCACGGGGCATACGACAACCATACTACCGAGGTAGGAGACAAGCTCCTTCGGCGATGGTGACACGGGGCAGCGGAACGCGGCAGAATCTGGCCCCCCACGTTCCCATCATCGGGCGATCAACGGAGACCACAATGTCCGGGCATTCCAAATGGGCCACCATCAAGCACAAGAAGGGCGCCGCCGACAAGGCGCGCGGCAAGCTGTGGGCCAAACTCGTCCGCAACATCGAGGTGGCGGCCCGTGAAGGCGGAGGCGATCGGGGGTCCAATGCCACGTTGCGGGCCATGATCCAAAAGGGCAAGGCGGAACAGCTGCCCAATGACAAAATCGAGTTGGCCATCAAGCGCGGCACCGGTGAGCTGAAGGCGGAAACGGCCATGGAGGCCATCACCTACGAGGGATACGCCCCGTCCGGGGTGGCGGTGTTGGTAGAGGTGTCCACCGACAATCGCAACCGTTCCGGCGGCGATGTGCGGGCGGCGTTTTCCAAGAATGGCGGCAGTATCGCGGAACCCGGTGCCGTGGCTTGGCAGTTCTCGCGCCTCGGTGTGGTGACAGTGCCCAAGAAGCCCAAGACCGGGCCGGCCATCACCGAGGATCAGTTGATGGAGGCCACACTGGAGGCCGGTACCGAGGACATCATCGACACAGGTGCAGCGTTCGAATTGCGTTGCGGTCCCAAGGACTTCGGCCACCTTGTCCACGCCCTCAACGAGGCATCCATCGTTTTCGATTCGGCGGAACGGCCCATGGTGGCCAACACCGCCATTGAACTGGGCGAAGCCGATGCCCGCAAAGTGCTCAAGCTCATCGAGGCGCTCGAGGACCTCGACGATGTGGAAGAGGTGTACGCCAATTTCGACATCTCCGACGACGTACTCGCCGCTCTCGGAGGGTGACGACCGAACGCATCTCATCTGTCACCAACGCCCGAGTCAAACGGCTGGTGCGCCTACGCGACCGCCGCCACCGTGATGACGAGGGCATGTTTGTAGTGGAGGGGTATCGGGCGGTGCGCCGGATGCTGGACTCCGATGTGATGCCAACCGAGCTGTACATCGCCCCCGAGTGGTTTCAGGGCACCAATGAAACCGCCATGGTCGACGAGGTGGCGGGCCGTGGGGTGGAAGTTGTAGAACTTGGTCGCGACGCATTTGCTAAGTGTGCATATCGTGATCGGCCCGATGGGTTGTTGGCGGTGGTGGCGCAATCGCATCGCACGTTGAGCGACCTGGACCTTGGTCCGGAGCCGTTTGTACTGGTGGTGGAAGCCATCGAGAAACCTGGCAACTTAGGCACCATCCTGCGATCCGCTGATGCTGCTGGGGTTGGCGCGGTACTGGTGTGCGATCAGGTCACCGACATGTTCAACCCCAATGTGGTGCGCAGCTCCACCGGTGTTCTGTTCCGAATACCGGTGGTGGTGGCATCGTCGGGTGAGGTTGAAACATTCCTACGCGCGCAG
This sequence comes from Acidimicrobiales bacterium, assembly GCA_025358985.1. Classification (GTDB taxonomy): domain Bacteria; phylum Actinomycetota; class Acidimicrobiia; order Acidimicrobiales; family JANYDT01; genus JANYHQ01. The sequence continues at coordinate 1,932 of JANYHQ010000435.1, read as the reverse complement.
AACATTCGGACGGTGGCCACTACGCCCGATGCTGCGTTGCTTTATACCGATGCCACACTCACTGGACCCCTGGCTGTGCTCATGGGCAGCGAGCAGTTCGGATTGTCGGAGTTCTGGTTGGCGGCGGCCCACGAGCAGGTCCGCATTCCCATGGCCGGTCAGGCCGACTCGCTCAACGTGGCCATGGCCACCATCGTGACGCTGTTCGAAGCTGTCCGTCAGCGAAGTGCCGGGTAGGGTCCGGCGTGGGCCCTCGGCTACGGTCCGTGCATGGCTGTTGACGTAGGCGATGTGGCTCCGGACTTCACCCTTCCCGGTACGGGGGGACGTGAGTACACCCTCAGTGAGTACCAGGGTCATCCCGTGGTGCTGGCCTTCTATCCGGGTGACGACACCCCCGTGTGCACCATGCAACTCAACGCCTATACCAAAGAGATCAGCGAGTTCGAGGGTCTTGATGCACAGGTGTTCGGTATTTCTCCCCAAGACGTGGCCTCCCATGAACGGTTCTCCCAGAAGCAGGGCGGGTTTGCCTTTCCGCTGTTGGCCGATGGAGGCAAAGAAGTGGCCAAGCTGTACAACATCCTGGGTCCCCTCGGCTTCTATCGCCGAAGCGTGTTCGTGGTTGGGGCCGACGGCCTCGTGAAGTACGCCCACCGCTCCGCCACCGGCCTCACCTTCAAGAAGACCGACGACCTGCTCAAGGCCATCCGGAGCTGAATGACCGGTCGGCGTTGGCGGCTCCGCTAACGTGGCAAACGCATGTTCGTACTCGGTATTGATCCAGGCCTGTCCCGCTGCGGATTTGGTGCCGTCCGTACCGACGCCCGTCATCAACCGTCGGCGGTGGAGCACGGTGTTTTGCAAACCCCCCATACTCACCCGTTACACGAACGGTTGGCTTCCATGCACGCCCAACTCGACCAGTTGCTCATTCGTTTGCAACCCGATGTAGTGGTGGTGGAGCGGGTGTTTTTCCAAACCAATGCGCGTACCGCTATGGGGGTGGGCCAGGCCAGCGGCCTGGCCCTGGCGCTGGCCTGTCGCCAGGGTTGCCAAGTGGTGCAGTACACCTCCAATGAGGTGAAGCAGGCGGTGGCCGGTTACGGCTCGGCCGACAAGTATCAAACGCAGTCCATGGTGGCCAAGTTGCTGCACTTGGCTGAGGTACCCAAGCCCGCCGATGCCGCCGATGCCCTGGCCTTGGCGCTGTGTCATCTGGCGGTGGCCCCACTGCTGGCCAAGACGGCAGGTGCCACGTCGCTGGGCCGACCCGTGGAGGCCGGTCCGGCGGGGGCCTATGGCGGTCGGCCGCTGCGTATTGCGTCCCGTGTGGGCGGGGTGCCGTTGGCTCGCCCCCCGGTGCGGCCCCCGACGGGTGGTTCGCGATGATCGGGTCACTGCGAGGCACCTTGGCAGACCGATCAGCCAAGGGTGAAGTCATCGTGGACACCGTCTCGGGGGTGGGTTACCGGGTGTCGGTCACTCCCAATACCCTCAGCGCGCTGGGTGATCTCGGTAGCGCAGTGTTCCTGCATGTTCACACGCATGTGCGGGAGGACGCGCTGGTGCTGTTCGGGTTCGGATCGCGCGACGAGCGGGTGTGCTTCGAGTTACTCCTGGGCGCCCACGGGGTGGGTCCGGCGCTGGCGCTGGCCATCCTCACCGCCCATACCCCGTCCTCGTTGCGCTCCGCAGTGGCGGCCGAGGACGCCGATGCCCTCACCCTCATTCCCGGCGTGGGCAAAAAGACGGCGCAGCGCCTCCTCATCGAACTGTCGTCACGATTGGATTCGCCGGACCTGTCATCAGCCGGCGCCATCACCGCTCCTGGCAACCTCGGCGCCGCCATCACGGAGGACACCCTCGATGCCCGAGCCGATGTGCGGGCCGCTCTCGCCGAATTGGGATATGGCAACGAAGAGATTCGCG
>JANYHQ010000422.1 GCA_025358985.1 Acidimicrobiales bacterium | reverse complement strand
GCCGGTTTGGTGATGGGCATCATGATCTTGCCCACGGTGGCGTCCCTGGGTGAAGACGCCATGGGCGCCGTGCCACGAGCGTTGCGATCCGGGTCGCTGGCGTTGGGAGCCAACCGATTTCAGACCACCATCAAAGTGGTGCTGCCTGCAGCACTGTCAGGATTGGTGGCGGCGTTTGTACTAGCGGTGTCGCGTGCCGTGGGGGAGACGATGATCGTCACCATTGCCGCCGGAGGGCAGCCCAATCTCACTCTCGACGCCCGTCAGGGCATGCAAACCATGACGTCGTTCATTGCGTCGGCCGGCATGGGCGATCTGCCGCAAGGATCCAACGAATACCGCACGATTTTTGCGGTTGGTATCACGCTGTTCGTCATCACCTTGGTGTTGAACATTGGCAGCGCCAGATTGGTCCGTCGCTTCCGGGAGGTCTACGAATGAACACCCTCGACGCTGAGCAGCCCCATCCCGCCCGTCGTGCCGACCGCCTGTTTCCGCGTTTGGCCATGGCGTGCGTGGGGGTGGGATTGGTAGTGCTAGGCGCGCTTATCGTCCAGGTGCTTGTCACCGGACACTCCCGGTTGAACCTTGATCTGTTGCGCTTCTTTCCGTCATCGGCACCCGAGGATGCGGGCGCCCAGTCGGCATTCTTTGGATCCGTCTGGGTCATTGGGTTCACTGCGGTGTTGTGCATCCCTATCGGTGTAGGTGCCGCCATATACCTGGAGGAGTTTGCCGATCACAACCGGTGGTGGAACCGTTTCATTGAGGTCAATATCCGCAACCTGGCTGCCGTTCCGTCCATCGTCTATGGAATCTTGGGACTGGCCCTGTTAGTCCGCGGTCTGCACTTGGGACAAACGGTGATCGCCGCCGCCCTTACCCTGACCCTCATGGTTCTGCCCACGGTGATCATTGCCTCGCGTGAGGCCATTCGGGCCGTCCCCGGTTCGTTGCGCCAAGCATCCATTGGCTTGGGCGCCACTCCATTGCAGACGGTACGCAAGGTGGTCTTGCCAGCGGCGGTGCCCAGTATCGCCACCGGGGTGATTCTGGCGTTGTCGCGTGCCATTGGGGAAGCGGCCCCCTTGATCCTCATCGGCGGCCTGTCGTTCATCACCTTCAACCCCAACGGACCGGGCAGTGCCTTCACCGTGCTCCCCATCCAGATCTTCAACTGGATCTCGCGTCCCCAAGACGAGTACCGAAACTTGGCGGCGGCCGCCATTGTGTTGCTCTTGGCCATGCTGCTCGTGCTCAACGGAGCCGCCATTTGGATACGGAATCACTACAGGAGGAACTGGTGACTCCGAATTGGGTAGGGCAGGAGGAACTGGTGACTCCGAGTTGGGTAGGGCAGGAGGAACTGGTGGGTTCCGGCGCCAGTGTTACGGCCCGGTCGGTCACCGGTATGCTGCCGTCGCTCATGGACGCCGCCACCGTCTCCGTGTCCGTCACGCCGCGCGACGAGACGGACAGTTCCACCGAGGATTCGTCCCCGGTGTTCGAACTGCGTGATGTCAACGTGTTCTACGGCAAAGCCCATGCGGTGCGTGATGTGAGCATCGACCTCACTCACAATCGCATCACTGCACTCATTGGGCCGTCAGGCTGTGGCAAGAGCACGCTGTTGCGTTGCCTCAACCGCACCAATGACCTCATCCCCGGCGCCCGGGTGGAGGGTGTCATCACCTATCACGGGCTCAACATCCTGGCCGACACCATCGACGTCATCGAGCTGCGGCGCCGTATCGGCATGGTGTTCCAGAAGCCCAACCCGTTTCCCAAGTCCATCTTCGACAATGTGGCATTCGGTCCCAAGGTCACCGGCATGAAACTGGTGGGACGGTCCGGCATGGCGGATTGGGTAGAGGAGTGTTTGCGCAAAGCGGCGTTGTGGGATGAGGTGAAGGACAAACTGAAGGAGTCCGGTCTCTCGCTGTCCGGTGGCCAACAGCAGCGCCTGTGTATCGCCCGGGCCATAGCCGTCAAACCCGATGTCATCCTCATGGACGAGCCGTGCTCCTCGCTTGATCCCATCGCCACAGCACGTATCGAGGAGTTGATGGTGGAACTGCGGGCCGAGTTCACCATTGTCATCGTCACCCACAACATGCAGCAAGCGGCCCGCGTGTCGGACCGTACGGCGTTTTTCACCGCCGAGGTGCAACCCGACGGTTCCCGCCAGGGTGTGCTGGTGGAGGAGGGGCCCACGTACCAGCTGTTCACCACGCCCCGGGAGCGTCGGACCGAGGAGTACATCACCGGCCGATTCGGGTGAGCACGATGGCCGCCCGACGGCACTGGTGGCAGGCAGCAGCGCAGCCAGCAGCCTCCATTCCCGACACCCAAGTTGACACTCACGTTGTGGGCGAGCGAGGTGATGGCGACGTGTTGTTGCATGGCGCGCTGGTGGCCACCGACACACATACCGTTGTGTGGGATGCCTCCGGAACCGTTGTACTCCAGCATCATCCGGATCCGGATCTGGTGGCCGACGAGAGTGTCACCGCGGTTCGGGTGGAACGGGCCCTCAATGAGGCTCGCGACGCCGGGTTGGCGGGCCGCTCCACCAGCCACGAAGTGTCGGTATACGGGCCGCCTCGTCGCGATTTACGTATCCATGGCCATCCGATTCTGGCTGATCCTTTGCAACTTGGAGCAGGCGTCATTGGGGTGGTCGCCCGTATCGAGGACGTGTCGCGTCAACATCGAGTTGAAGAAATGCGACGCGATTTCGTGGCCAACATCTCTCACGAATTACGGACACCGGTAGGAGCCATTGGGGTGTTGGCGGAAATGATGGTGGGAGAACCATCAGTGGACATACTGTCGCGATTGGCGGTTCGGATGGACATCGAGGCCACCCGCCTGGCTCGTATGGTTGACGAACTGCTGTCCTTGGCTCGCCTGGAGGCT
>JANYHQ010000531.1 GCA_025358985.1 Acidimicrobiales bacterium | reverse complement strand
TACCAATACGGCACCGGCCAGTCCTCCGCCGATTGGCCCAGTCCAGTACGTACTTTGTCGGGTTCGGAATAGCGGTCCACGTAGGTTTGGGCGTGGGCCAACGGAAGGATGAGCACTGGGGCGTTGAGCAGGCCGGGCCATGGGAACGATGCTCGCTTGTCCATGGCCAACGTGCAGTCCCAAAATCGTGCCGTATGCGCGCCTTCCAATACCAAGAAACTGAAGCCCTGGCTGAACCCGGCCGATGGAGCCTGCTGGGCCAATGCGAGCAACTCATCCACTACGCCCGGATCAATCGGCTCGTGGGCGAAGTCTCTACACATCCGCCGTTGACGGATGACGTGCGAAAGTTCCACGAGTCAGGCGGCCACGTCGGAATAGGAGCCAGCGATCGGCTTTCCCACCACCACCAGCCGTACCCAAAAAACGAGTGTGTCCCCGGCGTCGATGCCATCCGGAGGACTGTCGCCGTACCCTTGGGCGGGTGGGACGAAAATCTTGCGTAGACCGCCCTCCTTCATGCCCACGATTCCCTTGTCGAAGCCTTCGATGACGTTCCCGGCGCCGAGTGCGAATGAGAACAGCTTCGCAGTGGTCCAGTTGGAGTCGATCTGCTTACCGCTGGCCCAGCCCATCAGTGTGTATTTCACTCCGACCCGCGACTTGGGGCCTGCAACCGCACCGGTGCCCAGTTCCAGATCGTCGGTCGTCAGCGATGTGGGTGGCTGTCCAGTGGGTTTTATGAGCGTGGGTGGTTCGCCGACAAGGGCCTGACGCGGCAGCGTCAGGGTGAAATCCACGGGGGCGTCGGCCGGGCTGTCCAACACACTGAGACTGGGCGGTGGAGCAAGCACAACTCCCGGTGGAGCAAACACGAAAGCCAACACCATGTTGGCTTCAAGATGAAGGCGCTCTGGGTGCTCCACCACCGTGACCGTCCCGTGGCGACTCCCACTGAACATCACCACCCGCACTGTCGCTTTGGTGGCCCCACAAGCATCACCGGTTGTGCGCGACAGGCCCAATGATGGAACATCCAACGTGGTTGGGGTCAACTCGATGTCCACCACTGACATGAATCGTCCGAGCACTGCATTGTCCCCAGCTGCCACTGCAGTGAACGGATGGATGTGGATGAGGCCATCGTCGTGGGCGTGAATGCCATCGGGGTCAGGCAGTGCATTGGCGTTGATGGGATCGGTGTAGTGATCACAGTCGTAGATGCCATACGCAGCATGCCAGTGATCCCCCACGAGCGGGCCGGTGATGGCGGTAGAAACACTGGTCGATGATGGGGGTGGGGCCGCCGTTGTACTCGGGGCGTTGGTGACTGCCGCAGCACGAACGGCTGGGTTGGAACTGGTACAGCCACCAAGAATCATGAGTGATGCGCACGAAGCAATCACGAGAGAGCGAGAATTCATCATTGACACGGTCTCCACTCTAAATGGGTTGGCGCCAACACATGTTCTGCCGATATGGGCCCATCCTCCCCTCGGGTGGTCTGCGCGCCTACCATTGCGATCATCGCGTCACAGAGGAGGGAAACCTCGTGGACACTGTTCATCTTCGATCCGCCTATCAAGCCGTTGCTGCCGCTGCACGCAACGGACCGTTTCGGGACCCCGGTACAGACGAATGGAACACTGCTCAGATACTGGGTCATCTCATAGCCAATGATCGTCTGGTGTGTGCAGTTGCTGCTGATTTGATTGACGACGGTGAACCGTCCTTCGACAATGAAAGCGCCCACCGAATGACACTGGTGGACGCCATCGTGGCGTCCGTGCCAGATCACGAGTGCCTCGTTCAGCAGATGGAACGCCAGGCCGAGGAGGTATGCGCGCTGATGGAAAGTATGGATGATGACATCGCCCAGCGGCGGGTGACGGTGTCATCGTTCGATGACAAAGAAATGCGAATGGAGGGTCCGGAACCGTGGTGCAGCCTCATGAACGTCCATGCATTGCTGCACCTACCGGCCCATACCAGCCAGATCTTGGCGCTGCGACTTCAGAGCGCCTGATCAGTTGGAGCCGCCAGCAGCGTCTTCTACCTTCTGCTTGCCAGCCGAAATCCACGGCATCATGGCTCGCAGCTCACCGCCTGTCTTCTCGATGGGGTGAGCCTTACCGGCCGCTCGCAGAGCATTGAACTTGGGTGACCCGGCCTTGTAATCACCAATGAACTCTTTGGCGAATTCACCGCTGGTGATCTCGCCCAGGATCTTCTTCATTTCCGCTTTGGTGGCGTCGGTGATGATGCGTGGGCCGCGGGTGAGGTCCCCGTATTCAGCGGTGGTGGAGATGGAATAGCGCATGCCGCTGATGCCCTGCTCGTACATCAGGTCAACGATGAGTTTCACCTCGTGAAGGCACTCGAAGTACGCCATCTCCGGCTGGTAGCCCGCTTCGACAAGCGTCTCGAACCCGGCCTGCACCAACGAGGTGAGGCCGCCACACAACACCACCTGCTCGCCGAAGAGATCAGTCTCGGTCTCCTCCGCAAATGTTGTTTCGATGATTCCGGCGCGGGCGCCACCAATGGCATACGCATACGACAGAGCAAGGGCCTTGGCCTTTCCGCTGGCGTCTTGCTCCACGGCAATGAGCGCGGGCACGCCGCCACCCTCGGTGTAGGTGCGACGCACCAAGTGTCCGGGACCCTTGGGGGCGATCATGATGACGTCAACGTTGGCGGCCGGCTTCACCAACTCGAAGCGCACGTTGAGACCATGAGCGAAGGCAACGGCCTGGCCGGCACTGAGGTTGGGAGCCACATCGCGATCGAACACCTCGGCGATGTCGGTGTCCGGAAGCGTGATCATGACCAGGTCGGCATACGCCGCTGCTTCGGGCATGGTGAGCACCTTCAGACCGGCCGCCTCTGCCTTGGACTTCGACGACGACCCCTCGCGCAGACCGACGACCACGTCGACGCCCGACTCCTTCAGGTTCAGGGCGTGAGCATGCCCCTGGCTGCCGTAGCCGAGGATGGCCACCTTGGTGCCAAGGATGATGGACGGGTCAGCGTCCTTCTCGTAATAGACGGTTGCCATGGGGGCACCTCCTGTGTGTGGACCTACATTCTTCCCGATTTCGGCTGGTGCGGCTATCGCAAATGTCGGATATGGTTGATGCGTATAGTGCATGAGTGCCCGATCTTGATGACATTGTGCTCACCGTGGCAGCCGCTGATAGGGCCAACTTCGGGGCGGTGGCTAGGGCCAACCACGTGAGTCAGTCGACGGTGTCGCGGGCCGTGCAACGGGTGGAGGCGTCATTGGGTGTGCCCCTCTTCGATCGAGAAGGCCGTTCCGTGCGGGTCAATGCAGCTGCGGCGCCTGTGTTGGATGGTTTGCGGTCCATGGTCGATACCTGGAATGCACTGAGCCAGTCACCCAATCCAGCCGGGTCGCTGTCTATCTTCTGTACGCTTACGGCTTCGCAAACCATCGTGCCCGATGTACTTGCTGCGTTCCGCCGTGAGCACCCCACGGTGGAATTGTCGCTACACACCGGGGCCGCCAGTAGGGCTCTCGATGCGGCGTTGAGTGGAGAGGTGGATGCAGCATTTGCACCACTACCGCGATCGCTGCCGCGCGCACTGGTGTCGTTGGAGGTAGCGGCAACATCGCTGGTCGCATTTTGTGCGCTTGACACCAGGGTGAGTCGCCCATGGGCCGACGTGCGGCTGGTACTGCCCCGACCGGGTGTCACTCGCTCGCTCATCGACGAATGGCGTCGTGTTCATATGAGCACAGAGCATTCCGTGCAGGAGACGGAGACTCACGAGGAAGTGGTGACGCTCACCGCGCTCGGGTCCGGTATCGGCATCGTGCCCCGCTTGGTGCTGGAGTCGAGCGCATTGCGTCCACGCTTGCGGGAGCTGAGCCCGCCGGCACGGCTTCCCACCATGGGGATCGGTCTGTGCGCGGCACGTCGGAACATCGCTCGTGGCCCACTGGCATTGCTCTGGGCCATGCTGAGGTGACCCGCCCTGCCCGAACTCGTAGCAAAACTCCCTCGCCCACGACCAATATTGCTACCGGAACGGCGGGGGTGGGCCCGCCCTGCCCGAACTCGTAGCAAAACTCCCTCGCCTACGAGAAATATTGCTACCGGAACGGCGAGTACGAGTACGAGTACGAGTACGAGTTCGGGTGGGCGTGCACCCGGGGCTCAGCCGGCCAAGTCCTCCACCACGTGCAGGGTGAGGGCCTGGCGGGCCAACTTGGGTAGGGCCACCTGGCCGGTGCGCTGAACCTCCACAATGCCGAAGGGTCGCACCAACTCCTCGAAATCGTCGAGCTTCTCGGGCGGATCAGCCAGCATGATGGTGATCTGATCAAAGCCCACATTCACGATTTTGCCGTCGAAGATGTTCACCAATTCCGCCACCTCAGCCCGTCGCTCACTGGGCGCTTGAACCGTGATGAGCAGCAACTCGCGAGCCACCGATTCAGCAGCCGACAACTCGCGAATGTCGAGCACGTTGATGAGCTTGGTGAGCTGTTTCACAATTTGATCCATAGGCGTGGAGTCAGCGTCCACCACGATGGTGATGCGCGACGTACGCGGATCGTCAGTGGGGGCCACCGCCAGCGAATAGATGTTGTATCCACGACGGCTGATGAGTGATGCCACTCGGGCCAGCACGCCGAACTTGTTCTCCACCAACACACTGAGGGTGTGATGCCCGGCCTTGCCGGTGGGACGGATGGCTTCCTTGAATTCAGTCATCAGAGTTCACCAGCCCCGGTTGGCAATGCGCTTGGATTTCTCGACAGCCAAACGCTCTCGCTGCGCCTCGTGTAGTTCCACGTCGTCATTGCCGACACCCGCAGGCACCATGGGGAACACCTTTTCGCGCTCATCGGTCCGGAAGTCGACCACCACCGGGCGGTCATTGATGGAATTGGCCTTGTCGATGGCCGGCTGCACCTCTTCGGGTGAATCCACCCGGATACCCACGCAGCCCATGGCCTCGGCCAGCTTCACGAAGTCGGGCAGCTCAGGTGATAAGTACACTTCCGAATACCGCTCGTCGTAGAACATCTCCTGCCACTGACGCACCATTCCCAGATACGAGTTGTTGAGGATGGCCACCTTGATGGGGATCCGCTCGATAGACGCCGTGGTGAGCTCCTGATTGGTCATCTGAAAACAGCCGTCGCCATCAATGGCCCATACCGTTTTGTCGGGCTGACCCACCTTGGCACCAATAGCTGCAGGCACCGAAAAACCCATGGTGCCCAGACCACCGGAGTTCACCCATGTGTAGGGATGACGGAACTTCCAATACTGGCTGGACCACATCTGATGTTGGCCCACACCCGACACCAAGATGGTGTCCTCGGGCGACGAATCACGGAGATGCTCGAGCACCATCTGCGGCTTCAGCGCATCACCGGCAGCGGCCGGCTCGTAATGCAACGGAAAGTTCTCCTGCCATCCGCTGATGGACTGTTTCCACACGGCACGATCCGGCGCCGTCACCCCCGCCGAACTCAATTCCCGCAGGGCCTTGAC
>JANYHQ010000416.1 GCA_025358985.1 Acidimicrobiales bacterium | reverse complement strand
CTGTAAGGAGAATGGACTTGTAGTTGTTAGGCGACGTTGGTGAGGTTGACTGCGTAGCCGAGGTGTTGGAGTTCGTTGATGAGGTGGTCGCGGCGTTTGTGGTGGTCGGTTCGGCGGGTGAACCAGTCGGGTCCGAGGTCTTGGTAGTCGTGTTCGTTGGTGAGGACGTGCCAGCAGATGACGAGGATGGAGTGGCCGACTGCGACGGCGGCTTTCTTTTTGCCGATGCGTCTGGCGAGCCGCCAGAATTGGGCTGGGAGGTAGGTGTCTCGGCTTTTGGCGGCTGACCATGCGCATTGGTTGAGGATTTCGCCGAGCCAGTGGTTGCCGTTTCTGGTGGTGCCGGAGTGTCGTTTCCCGCCGGTGATGTTGTTCCCTGGTTACATGCCGGCCCATGAGGCGAGGTGCGCGGCGGTGGGGAACCGGGTCATGTCGGTGCCGATTTCAGCGATGATGCACTCTGCTGCGCGTTTTCCGATGCCCGTGATCGTGTCGAGGCGGTCACGGGCAGTTGTGAAAGGGATCGTCACTTGGTCGATTTCGTTGTCGAGGTTTCCGATTGTGGTTTCGAGGTGTGCGAGGTGGTCGAACACGATGCGCAGCATCTTGGCGTGGTGTTCACGGAACCGGCCTCGGAGGGCTTCTTGGAGGATTGGGATTTTGTTGCGGAGTTTGCCTTTGGAGAGCCCGGCGAGTACTTCGGGGTCGCGTTCCCCGCTGATGAGTGCTTCGATCATTGCTTTGCCGGAAACGCCGAGTACGTCAGATGCGACAGAGTCGAGTTTGATTCCGGCGTCTTCGAGGATCTTTTGTACCCGTTGTTGTTCGGCGGTGTGGGTTTGGATCAAGCGTTTCCGGTATCTCGTCAGGTCACGAAGTTCGCGGATCTCTGCTGGGGGCACGAACGACGCACCAAGCAGACCGTGTTCGAGCAGTTCAGCTAACCATTGGGCGTCGGCCAGGTCAGTTTTGCGGCCAGGGACCATCTTCACGTGGCGGGAGTTGACGAGGCGAAGATCAAAGCAGCGTTCTTCAAGGACTTACCAGACTGGTTTCCAGTACTGTCCGGTGGCTTCCATCACCACCTCAGTGACTCCATTGGCCGTCAACCAATCAGCCATCTCCTCAAGTCCTGACGTGAAGGTGAGAAACGTTCGGGTTTCGCTGTGTCGACCCCGCCCCGTCGTGGCTGGTGTTCGTACGCATGCCATGACTTCGTCGTTGCCGATGTCCAACCCGGCGCACCGTTCGCTGATGACATCCATTTCGGGTACTCCCGTCTTGTAGTGAACAAGGGACGGGTCTGGCGGGGCCAACCGATCATCGATTCTGTAAGTCGTGCACTAAGCAACATGTCGTGGTGCCGGGAAGGCCCCTGGCGTCAATCTTGTTTACGGGCTGCAAGCACCAAGAAACAGCCGAGCACAGCCAGACCCGCACCACATTCTCATCCCCTCGTGGTGCTCAGCAACTGAACATGCCATCTTGTTTTGGAAAATTGGCTATATGGGTATGTTCCCAAACAAGTCCGACCTTTGGACCCATTCTTGTTGGGGTTGTAGGGGTTACAGGTATCCCACTGGACCAACATCAGCAGAAGGCGTTTCTCCTGCATGCGGAGCAATGTCTCGCACTCGGGCACCACCCCGGATCAAACCGATGAATCAGAACTCGGTGATGGCCCTGATCTGATCCTGGATCACTTTGTATTCGGGGCTCATGGTGAGCGGCATGAGCGCCATCAACTTGCCCACGTTGCCAGTGACCTTCATACGTCCCTGCATGAACGCCGCATTGGCATCAAGCTCGCCCTTGGCCACCTTCACACTGTCGTCCCAGGTGGCGGCCAGGGTGAAGTCGGCGTCATCAAGCATGCCCAACGCCTGGTCGGTGACGTGGCCACTGTCCACAATCTGGTAGTAGTCGATGTCGCCATCGGGACCGCCGGTGACCTTGTAGGCCATCCGGGCAGTGGCACCGGCCCGCTCGGGAAATGTCTGCGCCAGATCCTTGGCAGCGGCGTGCCATTCCTGCGACAGGTACTTGGCCATGGTTGTTGCACTCCTCAGATAGGGGCCCGGCCGGGTGGCCGGGAAGTTGCTGATGGTACCGAGTGCTACCGAACCCCGGCGAACAAATCGTCTTCCCAGGCTGCCATCACGCCGATCTCGGACTCCGAGGGCGACTCGGAGGACACTGGAGATGCCAGCGAGCCCGGCGCCAGGTGATGGCGGGCCAGGATGAAGTCCTCCCACGGATAGGCATCGGCGGCAACATCGTCGGGCAGTCCAAACCAGAACGGCGACGTGGCGTCGATCTGCGTGGCGTGGGCACGTAGGGCTTGGCTGCGGATGGCATAGAAGTGGCGGACATCAATCCGGGTGGTGATGCGGTGGTCGTGAGACGGTCGCTCGAACCATCCTGCGTCGTACGGTGACGTGAGCCCCATGGCCAGGTACCGCTCGTGCATGGCGGTGATCCGCGCCCTTGACCAAGCCGAGTAGTAGAGCTTCAATGGCTGCCACGCCTGGCCCAGATCCGGACGATATGACTGGTCTCCGGAGCGTTCGAAGGCAGGCAACGAGATGTCGTGTACGGCGAGATGATCCGGATGGGGGTACCCCTGCTGATCGTCGCCGTAGGTGATGACGACCTGGGGTTGCAGACGACGCATCTCGGCCACCAGGCGGGCCACCGCTTCATCCTTGTCAGACTGATGGAAGCTGCGCGGATCTTCGTTTCCGGCAGAGCCCGCCATACCCGAATCTCGGTAGCCCAGTTGCACCACCTCGGTAAACCCAATGAGGCGGGCGGCCTCGGCCAATTCTGCGGCCCGCACTGCCGGAAGGTCATCCGGGGAGATGGTGCCCACCAACGCCGGATTCACGATGTCTCCCAATTCACCCCCGGTACAG